>QHPW01000068.1:9667-13266 GCA_003219675.1 Verrucomicrobiota bacterium | reverse complement strand
TGCTGCAGGCGATACGAAAGGTTCAGGTCCGCGTCCGGATAATCAGTCCACCACGCGTAGCTGGACCTTTCCCACCCGGTGGAGTTGTACTTGAGGCGCGCAAAGGTAAAGACCTCCATTGCAAATTTCTCGTCAACCGGCCACGAAGGGACATTACCCCGATCCAACACTCCCGCTCCATAGGCGGGGCGACGCCTGCCTCTGAATTGGGCAATCGCCGCGGTCATCACGCCAATCAAGCAGGTGAAAGCAACCGTTCTTCGAATCAGGGCGTTCACCGGAATTCAATCCTGCTCAAATCCGCGCCGCTGCAGTTGGACGCTTTGGACGCCTTCGACCCGGTTCAGGGCCCTGACCAGCTCGTCCGCAGAGCCATCCGGACGCAGCCGGGTCTGATAGATGACATCCAGCGATATTCCCTGCCGGGCGGTGCCGATGGACACCAGTTCGCGCTCCTGAAGATGGGCGTCCAGAATCATGCCCAGGAGCTTCTCCGGATCGTATCCGAGTCCCACACGGAGGTTCAACAGGAATACGGGTGGTGACCCGGTAAGTACTCCCGCCACAACCATCATCATATACGCGGCAGCACCGACAACGACAATTCCTATCACCGCGACCCACGGATCGTTCGCGCCCACGGCCATGCCGACGACGACGGCAAAAATGACATAAGCGGTGTCCTGGGTGTCCCGCACCACGGTCCGAAAACGAACGATTGACAGTGCACCGACGAGACTGAAGGCGCGAGCGACGTTGTCGCCGATGACCTGGGTCACCATGGCGATCAAGATGGAGAGCAGGACCAGCGTCTTCGGAAATGAAGTGGTGACCTCGGTGATTTTTCGGGTCCGACGATAGATCCAGGCCACCAGACCGCCGAAGACCAGGGCAGCGAGCAACCGGAACAGCACCTCGAGTGGCGCGACAGTCGGGCCGTTTACGAACGGCGCTTTCAAAAAGTCAGGCATAACGATGCGCCCGGATCGCCCTTCGCAGGCAGGTCCGAAACCGGCTCTATGACATATCCGAGCGCAACGGCTGCCAGCCGGAATTTGGAGATGGACCGGGGATTAAGGGCAAATTCCTCGACCAGCCGTTTGAACAACACCGGCATCTCCAGGCAATACTTCAATTCAATGATGACCTGATTCTCCGAGAGGAGGACGCCTTCTTTCTGGTCGTTGAAAGCCAGGCCGGGCACCGGCTGCGCCCGGATGTCGTCGTCCAAAGTCAATCGGATTGGCCCGCAACGGGTCATGGCAACGCGCGCCGTGCGCCGATACGCAATTTGGCAAATGGGTCTCAATCGTCGCGCCAGAAGGCGTTGGTGATACCAATAACCCGGCCAGCCCCGATCCGGTTCCGCGCCGGCCAGGCGCTGCAACTGGTCCAATTCCACGATGGTCCTCCGTTTGCTCACCAGGCCGCGTGTTTTGAGCTTGCGCTCCAGGAAGGCGACCTGACTCACATCGTATCGCCGAATTCGATATTTGCTCCGCCCAAACGATCCCTTGCGATGGAACACATCGAAGTGCGGCGTGTCGAAGTAGAGGCTCGTGATCTGATAACCGTCGCTCCATTCTCCATTTGCGTTCGGGTCCGGCGCCAAACGAACCCGGGCCCACTCGCGAATCTCCTCAGCCTGCGGCTGGCCGACCACAAATTTGAGCTCGGAGGCGAACGCGCGGTTTTCCCGCAGGTCGGTCGATGGTGACATGAATCCGGTGAAAATGGTTTTGATTCGGTGCCCTGGTTCACTGCTCCCGGGGAAGCGGTCCGCCCGGAGGACCAAAACCCGGGCCGCCGCGGAAAGGCGCGAGGTCCTGGCTGATGCCGGCGCGGAGTTGTTCGTCCGTAAGCGCCCCGCTCTTGTCCGTGTTCCAGGCTTCGAACCATTTCGCAAAGCCTTGCGCGAACTCGACGCGAGTAATCACGCCATCTTTGTCGGTGTCCAACGCGGCCATGAAAGCATTTCCGAGGAACATGCCGGGCCCAAAACCGCCGGGCCCTCCGGCTCCGCCGCGGCCGCCGCGACCGCCGAAGCCAAAGCTCTCGAACGTTTGCCCTTGCGATGTCCCAGCGACCTGATCGGTCACGGACTGCGCGCGGGCTCTCACGAATCCTTTGATCGGTTTGACCGGCTGGCAGAAACCGCCGGGCCCGCCAAAGCGCCGGCCTTCTCCGCCATCGTCTCGACCGGGGCTCGGACCCGTTGCGCCGTCCCCGCCGGCACGGCGCCCACCGAAACCACCGCCAAAACCGGCCGGTTGAACAGGTTCACCTGCGACCACGTTGTCGAAGCGCGCCAGTTTTTCATTCGACTCCTCCTGGACGGCGGGTCGAATCGCCGCGGCGATTTCGTCCACTTGTTTGTAGAACCGCTCCGGCTTGAATATGCTTTTGTTGAACTCATCCAGTCGGGCCAGGTAGAGCTTTTTGAACGGCTCGGCTTTAAAAACGCGTTCCAGAAACCGGTTCTCGCCCTGCCAGGGTTTGTGGATGCTCAGGTCCTCGCGTTGTTCCTGGCTGCCTCTCATCCCAAACTGGCCGAACGAGTGGTCGAGGTCCCACGGCGTAAACTGGAACTTCCCGGTCTTCGGGTGGAGATAGAGGTAGTAGTTCTGACCCGGGCCCAGAATGCTGTCCATGGTGGAAAGCCAGACAGTGACCGCCATGAACCGCGCGAATTCATCGAGATCAAGATAGTCGCTCATCCGGGCCGCGAATTCCGCATCCCCGGCTTTGGTGACCAGCTTGCAGAACTCCATCACTCGTCGGGTTTGTTTGTCGTTTATGTCGGTCTTCGGATCGTAAGTCTGTTTGTATTTCGCCCAATCATCTCCCAGGTTATCTACGTCCTCGACCAGCGAATAGAGGCCGAAGTATGTCCTGTCAAACTTGCCCGGCACGGTGACGTAAACGCGCGCATACGCGGTGCGCGAGGCGGGCACACCCGCGTCCCGGAAAAGCCGGTGCGACAACACCTCGTTCATCCAGCTCGCGTCGGTGACGTTGTTGTGGAGATTAAGTTTTGAGACACCCGCCAACTTTTGGCCTTTCACGTATTTGTTCAGGTCCAGCTTCAGCGAGCGTTTCAGCGAGCCGCGCGATTGCATGAAAGTGCCGTTGCCCTTGTAACGGACCGCCACGTCTTTGAGCAGCTGGCCTTCAAATTCCAGGTCCGCGTGGACATACTTGAACTCGATGCCCATCGCCGAGGCCAGGCCGTTGCGCTTGCCCTCCGCGCCTTGCAGGTTCATTCCCGGCCCCCGCCCCCGTCCCGCGCCCGGAGGACCGAAGTTGGGCGGCCCCAACGCCGAGTTGAGTCCGGCGCGTAGCTGGTCGCCATTAAGTTTGTCGCTTTTCTCCTTGTCCCAGTCCGTAAACCATTTTTCGCCCAGCGCGCGGAATTCGTCTTTGGACAATTTGCCGTCCTGGTTTTTGTCGCCTTGATTCAGGAAAATCGGAGCGATAAACATGGCGGGACCAAACCCACCCGGGCCACCAAACCCTCCGGGACCTCTGCGGGGGCCGCCGAAAAATCCTCCACCGCCTCCTTCAGGTTCCATGGCCTCCCACTGCTCAGGCGTGAACTT
>QHPW01000068.1:6353-9593 GCA_003219675.1 Verrucomicrobiota bacterium | reverse complement strand
CCGACAAGGCAAACCCGGTGCGGGCCAGGTCAGATATGCGTCCATGCAGACCGCGACGACAGGGCAACCCGGGAGCCGCCGGCTTTTTGGTAACGCTCATAGTGATGAATGACAGTTGGGTCACATTTCGGTTACTTTTATCTCTTCGCCTTCCCCGGTACATACCCTGAACCACCCCAAAAGTCGCCCGGAAGCTTTTTCCTGAGCCGTTCACCACTCTCGCTGCCGGGCTTAATTCAACCGCTTTCTGAGCGAGGGTGCCATCGGCAGCCACCTGGAAAATCTGCAGCGCAAAAGCGGCTGGCTTCAACCAGAAATCGGTGAGTGCGATCCTCCAGGCGACCGACCCGCGCAAACAGGGATACGGCGCGTGAAACCACCAGCCACTCCTCAATGTCACTTAGGTTGTCCGAACGTCGCTGGAACCTGACGCTCCAACAGACAAATGAGCATGATCCCGACAAGAATTCATCAAACAGCTGCTCCCATGAAAAAAGCGAATCGAATCTTGACCGTTGTGTTGAGTTGCATCGTGCCGATCACAGGTTGTGTCCTGGCGCAGGATTGGCCCCAGTGGCGCGGGCCCAATCGGGACGCCAAAGTGAACGGATTCATCGCGCCAAAAACCTGGCCCAGGGAATTGACGCAGAAATGGAAGGTCACTGTCGGCGAAGGCGACGCCACGCCGTCACTGATTGGCGACAAGCTTTACGCCTTTGCGCGCGGGGATGCGAAGGAGGTCACGCTCTGTCTCGATGCGGCCACCGGAAAGGAACTCTGGCGCGACGAATACGACGCGTTGGGCGCGACCGGACCGGCTTCCCGACATTCGGGTCCGAGGAGTTCGCCGACGGTCGCCGACGGAAAAGTGGTAACGCTTGGGGTTCGCGGCACCCTCTCCTGTCTCGACGCCGCCACCGGCAGGAAGTTGTGGCGCAAGGATGATTTCCCCGGCGCCTGGCCGCGGTTCTTTGCATCGTCGTCGCCGATTGTCGCGAACGGACTCTGCATCGCGCAGCTCGGTGGATCCGGCAACGGGGCCATCGTGGCTTATGACCTGCCCACCGGCAACGAGAAGTGGAAATGGACCGGCGATGCCCCGGGCTATGGGTCCCCGGTGTTAATGAACGTGGCCGGCGTCAGCTTGATTGTGACGGAAACGGAAAAGAACATCGTCGCTCTCAGCGCGGCCGATGGGAAGGTTTTGTGGGAAGCCCCGTTCGCGCCCCAAGGAATGGCTTACAACGCCGCCACGCCCATCGTGGACGGCCAAACCTTGATCTATTGTGGACAAGGCCGCGGAGCGAAGGCGGTGAAGATCGAGAAACAGGGCGACACCGTCGCCGCCAAAGAACTTTGGAGCAATGCGGAGAACGCCGTCCAGTTCAACACGCCCGTGCTCAAGAGCGGCTTGCTTTTCGGCCTTTCCCAACGCGGGAACTTTTTTTGCATCAACGCCCGGAACGGCCAGACAGCCTGGACTGATTCCACCGGCGGGCGCGGCGGTTTCGGATCCATCGTCGATGCCGGTTCGGTGCTGCTCGCTTTGACGCCCAAATCCCAACTCATCGCCTTTGAGCCGAGCGACAAGGAATACAAGGAACTCGCCAGTATCAAAGTGGCAGACACCCAGACCTACGCCTATCCCGTCGTTGCGGGCAACCGCGTGTACGTCAAAGACCAGGATTCCGTGATCCTTTGGACCATCGAGTGAAGCGCGACGTGGCGGTGCTCGTTCCAGTGTCGCCTGGGACAATGCTGCCGCGTCTCCGGGGTTCGGCCCCGCAGCGCATTCAACGTGCGGTCTGCGCGAAGAACCTCAAGTCAGACGAGTCTGCTCTGGGGATCGAGTTTAATCGCCGGGCGATCTGCGAAGGGCAGAGTTGGATCTTCAACAGCGCCTGGACTCGCCCAGGGAGATGGGCCTTCGCCGGTTGATGCATCCTCCGGTTGCAACTCGAATCTGCCACCCTCCGCGATGGCAATGAGCCCCAGCACCACCATATAGACTTCAGACTCCAGGCCGTCGGCCTCGGAGGCTTGCACGCGCCTGAGGCCGGCAAGCAAACCGGCGGCGTCCGTATCCGAGACAGTGCCAGACATATATGGTGTAACGTAGGGCATCACGATCTCCGTTTCCCAGGAACCCAAAGGCGGCGGCGCGTCCAGACGCTCGGGCTGCCAGCCCTGGAAACAGGCCAAGTGCAACACCTTGCTGAGGATTCGGGCTTCCACCTTGGCGCGACGTCCGGTGGTCGGATTGACGACTTGAATTAACATACGGCAACAGCAAGCAACACGGATGCCGTATGAGACCTTCTTCAAGAAAAAGGCCGGCTCATCGCGAAAAATCGTAAACCAATACCAATCCGTTGATCTTTTGCCGGCGGGCAGGTCGAAAGTCAAAATGCTTTTGATCACGGCGGGGAACGCGTAGCATGCGGTTCATGCCCCGGCACTCGAAGCGAACTATGGCTGCCCGGAACAGGCGACCCATCCAACTCGCTTGCATGCTGGCTTTGTTCCTGACTGTCGCTGGTCAGTCGTCAGCCGGCGAACCTCCTGGTCCGTCTCAGGCCAAGTCGGTTTCCAAAGCCACGAATGCAACTGCGCGGCCTGAGCCCTTTCCCGGCGGACGTTTCATTTTGGAACGAGGCGATGTGGTTGCCTTCGTCGGCGGGGCGGACATCGAGGCGGCGCAGCACACCGGCCACCTGGAAGCGCTGCTCGCGGCCAAGTACCGCGGGCTTGACGTGCGTTTCCGGAATTTTGGCTGGGAGGGCGACACAGTCCATGCGCAGCCGCGCGACTTCGGTTTTCCACCGCTCAAGGTGCATCTTCAACGTGCCGGCGTCTCGGTCATCGTCCTTCAATTTGGCCGCAGCGAAGCGTTGGGTGGACGCAACGGGCTGTCTGTCTTCGTCAGTGATTACCAGAAATTCCTCGACGAATGCGCACGGCAGACGCCGCGACTGGTGCTGGTCACGCCGCCCCCGTTCGAAAGGGGCGGCGGAATGCTGCCCGATCTTTCCCAACGCGTCCCTGACCTCGCCGAATACGCGGCCGCCATCCGCAGCCTGGCGCGTCAACGCAACCTGCCGCTGGTGGACGTGTTCGCAGAACTCGGCGGCACATCCCATCGTGAGCCGCGCCTCACCGACAATGGTCTTCAACTCACACCGCAGGGCCAGGCGCACGTCGCGCGCGCGTTCGCCCGGCAGCTTGGCTTCGGTGAACTCG
>QHPW01000068.1:4166-6240 GCA_003219675.1 Verrucomicrobiota bacterium | reverse complement strand
TGGCGCCCTCAAAACTGGGCGTTCCTCGGCGGCGACCGGACAGACCAGCCGAGCAGCCGTGACTATCGCAATCCAAACATTCGCTGGTTCCCGGCCGAGATGGAGAAGTTTGTGCCGCTCATCGAAACGAAGGAAAGGGAAATTGCAGAACTGGCGAACAAGCTTCCTTAAGGAACAGATGCAAGCTCCAGATTCGAGACTCCAGGTTCCAAGGAAATCCCAGGCCCACCGTCCCAAACATCGTCCGTCCTTTCGGCATGTGACGCCATCAGACCGCGTGTTCAAGTTGGGGATTTGGAGTTTCTTTGGTGTTTGCTGTTTGACGTTTGGCGTCCCGGCACTCGCCGCCGATCCGGAGGATTCCGCCGCCGAACTGGCCTCGTTCCAGGTCGCCGACGGCTTCGAGGTGAACCTCTTCGCCGCGGAGAACGACGGTGTGGTGAAACCCGTCCAGATGCGCTTCGACGCGCGCGGGCGACTTTGGGTCATCGGCAGCACGGTCTATCCACAGCTTGAACCCGGCCAGGTTCCGAACGACAAAGTCCTCATCCTCGAAGATACCGATGGCGACGGGCGCTGCGACAAAACGACGGTCTTCGCCGAAGGTCTGATGATTCCCACCGGGATCGAACTGGGCGATGGCGGCGCGTACGTCGGCCAGGGCACCGAGCTGTTGTTTCTGAAGGACACCAACGGCGACGATCGGGCGGACGAGCGGCGCGTGGTGCTCCGCGGATTCGGCACCGGCGACAATCATCAGAACATCAATTCGTTCCTTTTTGGCCCCGGCGGCGAATTATGGTTTTCACAGGGACTGCACATTCGTTCTCACGTGGAAACCCCGTGGGGCATCGTGCGTCTGGAGCAGGCAGGCCTCTGGCGTTTGTGGCCGCGCCGGCTGAAACTCGAGGGCTTCTACGGTTCCGAGTATGAGCCCCAGAATCCGTGGGGCTTTGTCTTCACCGACTGGGGCGAACCCATCGTGCTCGCGGGCAACAACAGCTCGCCGATTTATCCCGTGCCCGGTCTGGTGCTCAACCGCCGGGCCGCCGCGCCCCCGCTCATCTGGAAGAATGGCAACGGCCGCAAAGTCAGCGGCGGCGACATCGTCGGCACAGCGCATTTTCCCGATGCCTGGCAGGGCGCGCTCATTGTGGGCGGTTACATCAACAACGCCGTGTGGGCGCTCACCATCAACGACGACGGCGCGGGCTTCAGCCTCGAAGACCGGCCGCCGCTGATCAAGTCTTCCAGTCGCAGTTTTCGCCCGGTGGACGTGAAGTTCGGTCCCCATGGCGCTCTTTATCTCTGCGATTGGTACAACCCGATCATCGGCCATTATCAGGCCAGCTTCCGTGATCCCAGCCGCGACAAAAAGCACGGCCGCATCTGGCGCGTCACGGCGAAAGGCCGTCCTCTTACCCAACCGCCGCAGCTTGCAGACGCGTCCGTCCCGGTATTGCTGGAGTCTCTGAAATCACCCGACCGCTGGACACGACGCTTTGCCAGGCGCGTGCTCGCCGACCGGCCCGCGGACCAGGTCACCGCTGCATTGAAAGAGTGGTCCTCGCGACCCGATTTGTCCGAACGCGATTTGGTCGAAGCGCTGGGAGTCTATCAAAGCCACGAAATCGTGGCACCCGATCTCCTCGCCCGTCTTTGTCGCGCCTCCAATCCGGGCGCGCGGGCCTATGCGGCGAGTGTTGTCGGGGTGTGGGCGGACCGGCTGCCCGATCCGCTGGGGCTGCTGCGGCCGCTCGTCAAGGACGAAAACCCGCGCGCGCGTCTGCAAGCAATGGTCGCCTGCACCTGCGTGCCGAAAGCCGAAGCGATGGAAGTGGCAGCCATCGCCGGCGATCTGCCGACGGACAAGTTTCTAAGTTACGCGTTGAACCAGGCCGTCTTCGCTTTGAAGCCCTACTGGTTGCCGGCCTTCAAGGCGGGCCGGTTGAACCTGGAAAACAAATCGTCGCGACTCGGTTTGCTTGTCCGCGCCGACGGCACACCTGATACGCTGCAGGCGGTGCGGGATTTACTGCAATCTCCGCAGTTGGTTCCGGAAGCCCGCGAAACT
>QHPW01000068.1:0-4024 GCA_003219675.1 Verrucomicrobiota bacterium | reverse complement strand
TGAAGCGTTTCGTTCCACCGCCGAGACGGTCGCGCTTGATGGCGGCGCGGACGAAAAGGACCGCCACGCTGCAATCGAAGCTCTGGGCTCCTTCGGCGGCGACGCGAGTCGGAAAATCCTGTCGCGTCTTGCCGGCGACCGTGCGCCGTCTGTGCAGAGCGCGGCGATCGCCGCCCTGTGTGTTCTTGACCTGAACGCCGCCGCGCAGTTTGCCGGCGAGAGCCTGTCCCGATCACGTGATGAAGCGCAGTTGAACCAGGTTTTCTCCGCTTTCCTGCAACGCCAGGATGGAGCGGCCGCGCTGGCAAGGGCGCTGGCCGCCAAACCGCCCCCGAAACGCGCCGCGGAAGCCGGGTTGCGTTTGATGAATGCGGGCGGCCGACGTGACCCGCAGTTGGCCCGCGTTCTCACTGAAGCGGCCGGCTTCAGCAGCCAGGGAATCAAAATGACGTCCGCGGAAATCGCCTCGTTCGCCGCTGAAGTCCGGTCCAGCGGCGACGCCCGGCGCGGAGCGGAGATCTTCTGCCGCGCTGAACTGGGTTGCACGGCCTGCCACTCCGTAGGCGGTCAAGGGGGCAATATCGGCCCGGACCTGAATGCGCTGGGCACCGCGCAACCGGTGGACTTCATCATCGGCGCCATTCTCGATCCGCAGAAAGAGGTTAAAGAAGGTTATGTGTCTGTTTCAGTCGTGATGAAGAACGGCGAGGAATATCAGGGTTACCAGGTCCGGGAAACCGGCGAGGAGCTGGTGCTGCGCGACGTGCTGCAAAACAAAGAGGTCCGCCTTCGACGCGACGCCATCAAAGAGAAGCGGCAGAACGGTTCGGTCATGCCCGGCGGTCTGGCTGATACGCTGACGCGGACCGAATTCCGCGATCTCGTCCGCTTTCTATCCGAGCTGGGCAAACCGAGGTAGCGCGCCTTACCCATGGACCGTCCCTTCGTCCTCCTCGTCCTCGATTCATCCTTTTGTAACCTGATCGCGCCCGGTCTCAGATCCGCGGCAGCCACGAACCTTAAACTTCGTAGCAGCCGACGTAAGGAGGCTCTCATCGATTTCGGATTTCAGATTTCAGATTTCGGATTTTGAGTAATGAGCCTCCTTACGTCGGCTGCTACAGGCTCATGGCTCCCGATTCACGTCAGAATTTTAGAGGTGGTCGCTTTCCATGACCCGGGTGGGGCGAGACTCAGCGGGGAAGTGTGCTTTCAAACGCCCATTCCCGCCTGAGTTGTGCTATTTTTGACGTTAAGGTCCTCATGAACACGACCCATCACTGTAGCGACGCTCTGCGAGCGCCGGGCGTGTTGGCGGCGGTCACAGACCGCCGCTACAGTCGTGGCTTCACGTTAATTGAACTCCTCGTAGTCATCGCGATAATCGCGATATTAGCGGGTCTCGTGTTGCCTTCACTTTCACGGGCGAAGCAGAAAGCCCTGGCCATCGTCTGCCTGAACAATCTCAAGCAACTCCAACTGACATGGATCATGTATGTGGAAGACAACAACGACTGGTTGGTACCCAATAATCCGGTATTGATACCGGGTCCGAAGAGTGCCGCTAGTTGGGCTTGGGGGGATATCCGATACGGAAATCCTGAGGGCACGAACATTGATTACCTCATCGGCCAGCGCGAAGGGTCCTTGGGGCCTTACGTTAAGAACCACTTCATATTCAAATGCCCGACCGACCGTTCCCTTACGATGCTATCGGATGGCAAGTCCTATCCGCGTGTCCGCAGTTATTCAATGAATGGGTTCATGGGGACGCGATTCCTTGACAACGGAGGTTATGGCGCTTCTGCTACTTTTCTGCGTCGGGAAGAATTTGCCAAGGCTGGACGTCCCGAATTGTTGGTTTTCGCAGACGTTCACGAAGACTTCATGGACACATCTATTTTCTCTCTGGATCGTGATCGTTCATTGGAATCGTGGTCCTATTTAGCCGCCAGCCGCCACCATGGGCGAGGGATAGTCTCTTATACTGATGGCCACGTCGAAATTCATCGTTGGCAGGATGCGCTGACCCGGCAAAAGGTCACCGGCGAATACCGCCATGGCTTGCGAGCAACAGGGAGTGCGGACTGGCGCTACGTCTGGGAACGACTCACCAAAGGCACCGCTGCCTTCGGCGATCCATAGGAGTATTTCATATTATCGAACAACGAAGGCGGGAAGACGGGAAGAAGACATAATTTTGCTTCGCGCCTTCGTTGTAAAGAGGTCCCAAAGAGTTCACCCGCGCAATACGCCGGCGCATTGACCACGTCATGAACCACGTGAGCGGCTATTGATAGTGGCACGGGCGTCCCGCCCGTTCGTTCCAAACCAGAAAATCACGGGCGGGACGCCTGTGCCACTAATACGCAAACCACGCGAAAACAGTAAATGGCCGGTTTCCACAATCCGGCACTCGCGATGCTCCTTCCTTTCCTTGCTTATGAACGCTTCCGGCGTAGGAAGCACGGAGCCCATTCCAGGACGGGTGGCCAGGATCGATGAAGCCACCGCCCTACGGACGCAAGAGTGGGCAGGAACAACTGATTCGTTTTTATTCATCCGGTTATGACTGGCTTTGCAGCACAACGAGATAGACAGGATCGCCGAACAACGCTCCACCGCGGTCCCATCGATATCCACCCGAGATCGAGCGACACACTCCTGTGGATCGAAGCGCATTTGGAATCCTGGAGGCAGATCACGCACTTCATCGGTCTGGCGCGCGGCAAGAGATTTGACGCCGCCGATGAAGACCAATTTCTGGAATTAAAAGGCGTCATTGTCCAGGAGTTGGAAATGATTCTGGCCTCGGGCGTATGCAGTTCGCCCACCAAGGACGACATTCATGCGATGATGAACAACGTCCCTTCACTTCGTTCCCTCAGCCAGTTAAGCGAAGGCGCCCTGCGCAATCTGGAACACCAGTGGCACCTGATTTACATCGGCTGGCATGCCCTGTTGGGACGACTCAAGGTCAAACACAGAACCTTTGAGTCGCTCCAATCAAAGTCCGGCTTTCTGCGCAGGTGGTCGTCGCGATAATCAAATCTCATCCAGAACTGTTCGCACCGCAGCCAGGAGCGCGGCGACGCGGGTCCGCAACGGAAAATCCGACGGCGCTTCGAGGGTGTAGCTGTGCCGGGTCTTGTTCATGATCAGGTAGAACGCTTCAGGCCATTGCGCGCGTTTCTCCGGGTCGATATCGGGCCGGATGATGCCGCCCACCGCCGGGCGATCCTCGATCACGGGGGAAAGATCGATGGGACAAACTTTCGATACCGCCTGGACCATCTTTTCCCCCAACGAAGGTTCATGATCGGGATTGACTTAATAAACGTAGAAACCCGGCGATTCCCAATCTTCGTGCAGGCAAAGCGCCAGATCGAAATTCGGCTGCTTTTTGAGCCAGGCGACGTGCGCGCGAACTTCGGCTGATTGCAGATGGCGGTAATCGCGGTTGAGATCCACGCCGTCGGCGCTTTCACGGCGGTTGAGCGGAAAACCGGTCGGATTCAGGCAGGGGCAAAGCCAGATGTTCACGTCGCTCGGCCAACGATTCTCCTGCAACAACTGGCGAACCGTCTCCGGGCCCGCGGGTTCGTCGCCATGAATGCCGGTGGAGAGGTAAAGCTTTGTTCGCGGCGTCCTGACGATGCGGCGGAAGGCGAGCAGATCGAGTTGATCGGAAACGGGCAACTCCTCGATCTGCCAGCCAAATTTTCGGGCGGCCTCGAGGTCGTCGCGCAAGACCCGATGGATGTCAATGGTTTCGCCGAAGTAACCGCCCTTGTTTTTGCCCAGACGCTGAAGCGAGTGCGACATGGCGACAAAATTACCGCGGGCTTTGGAGGATTCAATGATTTTGCGCTTCAACAGGGGTGCTTCTTGACACTGCCCCCGACTCGACTGGCACCGCGGAGCGCCGATCTCCGATCCGGCGCGTTTCGGCGTGCCTTAGAATACCTGCCGGGTCGGAGACCGGCGCTCCGGGAGTAGTGTCACCCTTCAACAGAGTCAACGA
>QHPW01000067.1 GCA_003219675.1 Verrucomicrobiota bacterium | reverse complement strand
CCGAAGTCATCCGAAGACCTCCAACCCCCGACCGGGCCGACGGAACCGGGCGAGATCGCGGCGGACGCCGTCCCGGGCGCGGAGTTGAAGGGAGCGAAGACCATCAACATCAGCCAACTGCAGGCGATGTCCATGGCCGAATTGAACCAGATGGCCAAGGAAATGGGCATCGAAAACTTCGGCACGATGAAGAAACACGAGGTGATCTTCCAGATCCTGCAGAAGAACGCCGAACGCAGCGGCATTCTTTTCGCTGAAGGGGTGCTGGAAATTTTGCCGGAAGGTTTCGGGTTCCTTCGCTCGCAAAGCTTCAACTATCTGCCCTGCCCGGAGGACATCTACGTCTCGCCATCGCAAATCCGCCGCTTTGATCTGCAGACCGGCGACGTTGTCTCCGGCCAGATTCGCCCGCCCAAAGAAAAGGAGCGCTTCTTCGCGCTGCTGAAAGTCGAAGCGGTCGGCCACGAGGACCCTGACAAGGCGAAAGACAAGACGCATTTCGACAACCTGACGCCGCTGTTTCCCAACAAGCGGTTCATCCTGGAAACGGCGAATGACGAACTTTCCACCCGGGTGCTGCCATCATCAAAAACAATCCGGATTCCTATCTGTTCATCCTGCTGATCGACGAACGTCCGGAGGAAGTGACCGACATGGAGCGCAGTTGCAAGCCGGCGGAAGTGATCAGCTCGACGTTCGACGAACCGCCGGAGCGCCACGTGCAGGTGGCGGAAATGGTCATTGAAAAGGCGCGCCGCATGGTGGAGCACAAGAAAGACGTGGTGATTCTGCTCGATTCCATCACGCGTCTGGCCCGCGCCTACAACACGGTGCAGCCGCACTCCGGCAAAATCCTCTCCGGCGGCGTGGATGCCAACGCGTTGCACAAGCCGAAGCGGTTCTTCGGGGCGGCGCGCAACATCGAGGAGGGCGGCTCGCTGACCATCCTGGCCACCGCGCTGGTCGATACCGGTTCGCGCATGGACGAGGTTATTTTTGAAGAGTTCAAAGGCACCGGCAACATGGAGGTGCACCTCGACCGCGCGCTGGTGGACCGCCGCATTTTCCCATCCATCAACATCGAACGCTCCGGAACGCGCAAAGAGGAACTGCTCTATCATCCCGATGAATGCAGCCGGGTGGTGATTCTCCGGCGCGCGTTGACCGGTGTGCCGCCGGTTGAGGCCATGGAACTGTTGCTCAATAAACTGAAGAAGACCAAGAGCAACATCGAATTCCTGCTGTCGATGGGGATGGGTTGAGCATTGAAGGTTCCAAGAGGTTTCTGCTTGAATTGCCGGCTCAGTCGGGCCCTTTCGCATCCGAGAAGGCCCCCTTCACGTCGGAGTCGCCACTTTGCCATTGCCTGGGGAATAAACCGCAAGATAATGTCGTCAAAATCGACTCCTTGTCGTGATGAAACGGTTCCCTGAGAAAATCGGCGCAAAGCGATGCGGATGCCTGTTCCTGGTGACAGTGGCGTTGGTTGCGGGCTGTCGCAAGCAGGAGATCAGGGTATACCGCGTGCCGAAGGAAAAAGAGCCGGAACTAGCGGAGGCCCAGGAGAGGGAGAGTCTGCCACCACAGATTCAGTGGAAAACGCCGGCCGGTTGGGAGGAGCAAACTCCGAGCGGAATGGGCCTCGCGAGCTTCCTTGTTTCCGGCGACGGCGGCCGCAGGGCGCAGCTTTCGGTGATGACGTTTCCCGGCGAAGGCGCCGGAGAGCTCAGCCTGGTGAACATCGTTCGCGAGAACGCCGGCCTGGCGCCGGTCAGCGACGAGGAACTGGCCAGGCTGGTCGAAAGGGTCGAGGTGGGCGCCGCGGCGGCGAAACTGGTTGATCTGAGCGGCGCAGGGAATTCATCGAGCAACACTCCGTCGAATCGCATTTTGGTGGCCGTTTTCCCTCATGGGGGCGTCACCTGGTTTTTCAAATTCGCCGGCGACGCCTCGGTCGTCTCGGCGCAGAAGCCGGCGTTGCTGGCTTTTCTGAAATCGGTGTCGTTCCCGGAAGCCGCGGCGCCGTCGTCCCGCCCGTCTCGTTTCGTCAGCACGAATGTCAAGCGAGTGCCATCGGGCCAGTCGAGTGGCGTGGAAGCGGCGGACGATTCATCGGCCAAACCGACGTGGGACGTGCCCGCCGTCTGGCAGGAGACCCCGGCAGGACAACCGTTGCTGGCACGCTTCGAGATCAGCGGCAGTGAGGGCAAAGCGGAAGTGACGGTCAGCGCGTTTCCGGGCGCAGCGGGTGGCTTGCTGGCCAACATGAATCGGTGGCGAGGACAGATCGGGCTTAAGGCGGTGAGTCAGGCTGAAGCTGAGAAGCTGGTGACTTCCCTTGACGTGATGGGGGGCAAAGCCATGTTAATGGATATGAACGGCCAGAATCCGGGCACAGGACAAAAGGTCCGGCTCATTACCGCCATTGTGCCGCGCGAGGGGCAGACGTGGTTTTACAAGTTGATGGGCGATCCGGCGGTGGCTGAACGCGAAAAGGCCGCCTTCGTCAAGTTCGTTCAATCCGTGCGTTATCCCAATGCTTGATCGCATCGTCAAATTCCTGACCTCACTCCGGCTGACGGTCGTGTTGCTGTGCCTCGGGGTGATGCTGGTGTTCCTGGGGACGGTGGCCCAGGAGCCGCTGGGCCTCTACGTGGCTCAACAACGGTTTTTCAGGTCTTTTTTCGTTGACTCCAAATCGGTTTTCGCCGCGTTCCACAAGATTGCGGATATGATTCTTCAAGGGTTCGGTCGATCGCTTTCCCCTTTGACCGCGGATGACGTCCTGTCGGTGTCGCGAATTCCCGTCTTCCCCGGCGGCTATCTGCTCGGAACGCTGCTGCTGGCGAACCTGATCGCCGCGCATGCGGCTCGCTTCAAGTTCACCAAAAAGAAAATCGGCATCTTTCTGGTCCATCTCGGCGTCGTCCTGTTGCTGCTCGGCCAGTTGTTGACGGATGTACTCTCGACCGAGAGCACGATGCGGCTGAGCGAGGGCCAATCCAGGAATTATTCGGACAGCAGCAAAGACACGGAATTGGCCATCGTTGAATCCATCAGTGCGCAGACCGATCAGGTGGTGACGATACCGGAAGCGCTCTTGAAAAAGAACGCGGAATTCGCGCCACCGCAACTTCCGTTCACACTGCGTGTCAGGGAATACTCGCCGAATTCCGAGCCGCAAATCCGGCCCCCGGTTGCCGGAGGCGTTGCCGCGCAGGCGGAGCATGGTTTGGCGGACCGTTTCCGTTTTGACGCGCGACCGATTACGACAAGAGCGGATGACAAGAACGTTCCAGCGATCATCGTCGAGGTCCTGACGAAAGAACGGTCGTTGGGCACCTGGTTGCTTTCCTGTTGGGCCACGGATGAGCCGATGTCCGTCTATCTGCAGCGCGTGTGGAGCGGACAGTTCGGCAAAGCGATGGGAGAACGGTTGGCGGCGCAATTGAGCGCGCCTGTTGCGTTTGAAGCAAGCGCGAGGAAGTTTCAAATCGCGCTCCGCCCGGTCC
>QHPW01000321.1 GCA_003219675.1 Verrucomicrobiota bacterium | reverse complement strand
AAACTCCACGCAGAATCAGGCACGAACCTCCCTGAACGCCGACTTTTGCCGCCAATTCCGGCTCGATCCACTGGCGGATTAGCGCCAACCTACTCCGCCACCGCCAGACTCATGTCGCGGGTGTAGTAGAGGATGCGTCCGCAGTTCGGGCACGCGACGATCTCCTGATTGCCCTGGCAGGTCACCATCACCTGGCGTTGCAGCTTCATGTGGCAGCCGCCGCAGACCCCGTGCGCGACGCCCACCACCACATTCTCCCCTTTGCTCTTGCGCAGTCGTTCATAGCGCGGCAGAACGCTTTCATCCACCGCCGCCGCCAACTGGTCGCGATCCGCCTCCAGCGTCGCCAGCTCCTTTTTCAGATTCTCCTCGCGCGCCGTCAAGTCCAAGAGCTGTCGGTCGGCCAGTTTTTTGGCCTCCTCAGCGGTCCGGGTCGCGGTGGCCACTTGCTTTTGCACCGCCTCGGCCTGCTCCATTAATTCCAGTTGCTGGTCTTCGAGTTTGACGATCGCTTCCCGGGCCATGCTGATTTCGTGAGCCAGCGCACGGTACTCGTCGTTCTTCTTGGTTTGAAATTGCTGGAGGGAATACCTCTCAATCGCCTGTTTCTTTGCCTCCGCGTCCAGCTCAAGTTTCTTTCGGTCACTCTCGATTTGTCGGGTCCGCTGCCGGGCAACATCGAGGGCGGCCTGGGAGGCGGCGGTTCTGCTCTGAAGCGCATTGCGCTCCGGCCCGATGTTGGCCAGTTCATTTCGTAGCCGCGAGATTTTCCGGTCGCGGTCCTGCAGGATCAGCAATTTTTCGATGGCTTCCAGCATCTGGACATCGAGAAGCGTATCGGGCAGGTTGTTCCAAGTCAATGCGCCGGAGAAAGTAGGTGCTCGAATCGTCGATTTTTGAACGTTTAGCCGGACAAATGCTCCAAAACCGTTGAGCGTCGCACCGTGGAAAGCATAAAAACATGAAAACCCTTAACCCTCACGTCGGTCTTCTGGCCCTGATCGGAATGGCGACACTGTCACCCCTGCCGCTGGGGGCGAAGGAAACTTCTTCATCCATAGAGCTGGCGCGGCAGCTTAACCAGGCCTTCATCGAGGTCGCCGACAAAGTCTCGCCGGCCGTGGTGGTCATTCGGGTCGCCCATAAGCCGGATTACAGCGAACCGGGCGACGAGGACAATCCGTTCTTCGATATGCTCCCGCGTGAATTCCGGCGACGCTTCGAGGAACGTCGCCAGCGCGCGCCGCGCCGCAACCGGGAACCTGTTTTCGACGCCGAGGGTTCCGGCGTTGTCATTCGCGAAGACGGCTACGTTCTGACGAATCGGCACGTCGTCGAAGACGCGGACAAGATCAAAGTGCGCTTCAAAAACGGGAAGGAATACAAAGCCGAAGTGCGGGGCGAGGACGTGCAGTCGGATCTGGCGGTCATCAAAATCGACGCCGTCGGCCTGACTATCGCCAGGCTCGCGGATTCCTCGAAGACGCGCGTCGGCGAGTTTGCCATCGCGATCGGCGCGCCATTCAGCCTGGATTACAGTGTTACCTTCGGCCATGTCAGCGCCAAGGGCCGCCACATCATTCCCGGCGAGGAAGGTGCCGCGCTGGACCAGGATTTCATTCAGACCGATGCCAACATCAATCCCGGCAACAGCGGCGGACCGCTGGTGAACATTGACGGCGAGGTGATCGGCATCAACGCATTGATTCGCGGTCTTCGCACCGGGATCGGCTTCGCGATTCCCAGCAATCTGGCGAAGGAAATCTCCGAGAAACTGATCGCCGATGGCAAGGTCACCCGGGCGTGGCTCGGTGTCGGCATTCGTTCCCTGGGCGACTACACTGAATTCAGAGACACGGTCAAAGGCGTGGACGACGGCGTGGTGGTTTACACCATCCAACCGGACGGACCCGCATCCAGATCCGATCTCAAGCCGTCCGATATCATCACCGCCGTGGATGGGAAACGGGTCGCCACAGCCCAGGAACTGAAAGACGAGGTTCGGGGCAAAAAAATCGGCAGCACAGTGACCCTGGACGTGGCCCGCCCGGAAGGCGCCAGCAAGGTCAAAAACCTGAAAATCAAAATCAACGCCGAGGAATGGCCGGACGAGAATATGCCCGTGGTCAACAAGCACCGCGACACAAGCGAAGGCGCGACTTCAAATCTTGGCGTCACCGTCAGGACGTTGTCACGCGACCTGGCCAAACAATACGGAGTTGAAATGGCCGATGGGGTCGTGGTCATCGAAGTTGAGCCGGACAGCCCTGCCGCGCGAAGCGGAATCAAGTCAGGCGATGTGATTACCGAAGTGAATCACCAGAACGTCACGAATCCAAAACAGTTCCGCGACGCTATCAAAAGTGCCGATGCCAAAAAGGGCGTCGTCGTCAATCTCAAGAGTGGCGGCACCAGCCGGTTCGAGGTTCTCAAGGATAGTGGCGATTAGCCTCCCCGCCATCCGAGAGGATGCGCCAGCGCCTGTCCGGGCTGGCGCATTTCTCTTCTGCCGCAATGGCATTAAAGCGTTGATGCCTCAAAGAAACAACGGAGAAATCCGCCTTTGCTCGTTCCACCCCGTGGCAGAGTTCAGCCACAGTGATTGCGGCCACTTCAAGCTGATCGGGCGCCCCGCCACCCAGGCCTGAAAATCGCCTTGATTTCATTGGCACAATTACGATCGGAGTGTCATCTGGCCTATTACCGCCTGTTTTCAAACTAGAAATTGTCAGACCCGAGGTCGGCTGCAAAACATCTCAAAAAGCCTCCTGGGTCCTATTTCCACCTCATTGTTTGCTTACCGAGAAATAATCCACTGTGACCTTGCTCCAAGCAGGACCGATTCCCGCCCACGCATTCAACCCACGATAATCCTTTCGGTTCTGATACCGAACCTGGCCATCAACGGATCCAATCCCTTATTCCCTTTTTGAACGCCACTGTTTTGGCAACAAAGGAGACACGCACCCTGAACCTTTTTGATTTGGTTAACGACCGCCTTCTTTCGGTTTATGACCCCTTGGCTGCCCCGTCGCCATGGCAACAATTCCAGCCAGAGCTGGGTTGTCCATGGGGAGTCATTCCTGTCGATGGTCCCTTTCTTCTCCGCGACGGATGGTTCTACTCGGCCCGGCCATTTGCGCGCATGGCGTTGGCCGATGGCAGGCGGGAAGCACTCCCGCCGGCAAGAACCTCGATGACGGCAAACACGTCCTGTGGGCCGACCAGTACAGCATCTGGCTGTTGGAGCCGGGGCCTGAACCGGCACGCCCCTCGGTTGGCAACGGTAGATGAAACAACGCACAACGATGATTGTTCTGCTCGTCGCCGTCAGCACAGCGACGGCGGTGTTAATTGGTAACGCCAGAACGGTGAAGTCAGGATTATGTCCGTGAGGATTCTGTCTCTGCTTCGAGACCGGTCGTTGGTGTTTTTCACGTTTCGGCGTTTTTCACGTTGCACGGGTCCGAGTTTTTCAACATCGTGGAGGGCCGGATTCGTTTTCAGCGCGGTTAACTGGGACAAAGTCACATGGTTCGTACCGCTTGAGCTGTCCGATCGGATTGAGTCGCGGATCGGCGTGTGCGGTGAGAAGCAAGAAGGAATGATGGGTGTTTCGGCGTCTGCGTCAGCGCAACGAATGGAAGTTCTTTGGCGTCTTGCCG
>QHPW01000322.1:3216-6618 GCA_003219675.1 Verrucomicrobiota bacterium | reverse complement strand
TTCACCCGTCAGAAGCACGCTCCCTGGACCGGTCGCCATGACATCCGAAAAACCGGGCAACCTGGCCATCTCCAAATACTCATTCGGTCGGTAAGGACGCATTCTCTGGTCCGCGTTGACGCTGCGCAGGCCGGGCGTCCAGATTTCTCCCGGCTTCGCGTATGGATAAGGGCTGATCAGCACGGCATAGACAACGCTGAACAAAGCCGTCGTCGCCCCGATGCCCAGCGCGAGCGTAAGCACCGCCACGACGGTGAAGCCGTGGTTTTTCAGCAATTGGCGGAAGGCGAATTTCAAATCGTTCATATTTACGATTTACGATTTACGATTTACGATTTGGTCAGTAGTCAGTCGTCCGTGGTCAGTTGCTGGATTCCGCATTCCGCATTCCGCGCTCCGCATTTGAATCATGGCTCCGGAAAATGACGAAATCCGAATGACGAATGCCGAAAGAATGTCGAAGCACGAAAGTCCAAAAAGTCCCGCTCGCCGGCTTTGCCTTCGTCATTGGGATTTCGGATTTCTTTCGTCATTCGGAATTTGTCTTTCGTCATTCACACGTCGTGCATCGCGTTTTAACGATTTAACGTTTTAACGATTCAACAGTTCTACGACTCAACGAAGTCTTACTCGCGCATACGCATCGTACTGGGACATGTCCGAGAGAATCACCTGGTCGCCCACTTGCAGACCGTCAAGGACTACAATGGTGCTCACCGCGCTGCGGCCCAGCTTGACCGGCACGCGCACGGCCTCTTTGCCGCCATTCACCACTTTGAAAATGCCGACCGTGCTCTCCGGTTGTCCCTGCACCGGACGTCCGACGTACATCACGTCATCCAGCCGTTCGAGCTCGATCGTGCCTTCAACGCTGAGGTCGGGAACGGCGCCCTTCGGAAGCGGGCCATCCAAGGTAATGTCCACGCTCCTGGTTCCGTTCTGCGCGGAAGGATCGATGCGGACCACATGTCCCGGGATCACGCCGTTTCGCGTATCCACGTAGGCCTTCTGATCGAAAGTGATGTCCTTGGCTTGTGTCTCGGCGACTTTAATTTCCGCCTTGAGCTTCGCGGGATTGGCTACGCGCGCGACGTTGGCGCCGGGGGCCAGTTGCTGGCCTTCCTGGAGCATCGATGTCGCCGCCGCGTCGCCGAGTTTTTGCAACACCCCGTCAATCCCGGCGCGAATTTTCAGAGACTCGACCTGATGGCGCCGGAGCTGGAGCTGCGCGCGGAGCTGCGAGACTTTGGCTTCCTGCACGGCGAGCTGCGCTTTCGCGGCGTCGGCACTGATCTTCAATCGTTGCTGTTCGATCTCAAGGAGTTTGGCCAGCTCCTCCGCCTTGGCTTTCGACTGCTTCAGCGTGAGTCCGGGAACTAGTCCGACCTTCGACAACTCGTCGTTCACCTCGAAGTCAAGCTTCGCGCTGCTGTAGTTGGCCTGGGCGGTGGCCAGGATCGACTGCTGATTGAGGCGCGCCGTCTCCAGTTGCACGCGCAGGTTGGCCAACTCCGCCTCGGAGGCCTTGAGTTGCCATTCGGCATCGAACGCGACTTGCTCGACTTCGGGATTGCTCAACTCGACCAGCACGGTGTCGGCTTTCACCGCTGCGCCGGGCAGGATCAAAATGCGCTCGACACGCCCGGCGCTAAGCGTCGGAATCCAGAGGATCTCCTCCGGCACCAGCGTGCCATTGCCGCGCACGTTCAGGAGCATTGGATTCTCGCTTGTGGCGCGCTTCACGGTGTCCGGCCACGTGTTTTCCACGAGGGGCGCCGCCGGTTTGAGCCGCGAAAGCCCAATCGTGATGACCACCAGGGCGCCGAGACCGGCGACGGAGTAGAGGATGCGACGGCGTCGTTTCTTCCGGGCCTGGTCTGGTCGCGGGATGTCCATGATTCAATCGGGGAGTGCGGAGTGCGGAACGCGGAATTGTTGAAGCTTCAGGTTCACGGACAGGTCCCGGTTCAATTTGCACCCACGATATGCAGAGTTTTTGGGCGCGCATTGGGATCATAAACGGTGGGGCGAAACTCCGTCGAGCCCGGACCGCCAAAGGATGGAATTGGGGCTCGACGGGAGTCTCGCCTCACCGGCTTCATGGGAAGCCTCCTTTGGTTTTTCCGCATGCATTGGGACCATGAACCTCCCCAACGGGCAGGGCGCGGTGTCCTCACCGCGCCGTCGCCCGGCGGGCTGAGGACAGCCCGCCCTACCTTGAGGTTCATGGAGAGATTCGAAATCATTGCAGCGGTGCGATGGGCCGCGGAGTCTGCGCCGTGCTCAAACGGTTCCAGGCCTGCAATAATTCTTCCTGATGCTGCGCAGCCCATTCCATGACCATGTCCCGCACGCGCCGCGGCGCATCGCCTTGAATGATCCGCAACGGCGCGACGCCGACGATCAACTCACAGTTCTCGTAGATGGCATGAAAGTGCGCCGCGAAAGGCCGGATCACCAGCATCCGAATCACGATTCCGTAGAATTTTGAAATGACTGGCATAAGTTGAACTCGTTGTGCGTTTTCGTTTCACCTTTTCGACTCCCGCGACTGGCCGGAAGCTTCGGGTCAATCTCCTTTCGCAGCGCTCGTGCCAACTTCCTGGCCTCCGCGTAACCAGTTGACAATGCGGGCAAAGCACAGCAATCGCACCGCTCGCTCACTCAAACTTTGTTCGACGGTGGGATCGCCCCGTCCCGCAAATGGGACGGTCTCACCTGTCCGGTTCTTCTTCCCAATTCATCGGCGACCATTTGCTCTCAACGCTCGGCGGTTTCTGGCCAAACGGCCGCAGCGCCATCGTCCGGAAATGTGCTTTGAAAAAGTCCTTTGCGTTCACCACGAAAACCAGGTCGTTCAGAACGCCCAGAAACAGCCACAAGCCCGCGAATTCAGCCACGGTGCTGTGAAGGAAAATGCCGGCACCGCCGGCAAAGAAAATCCAGGGCAGGATCAAAAGCCGCCAAACCGTCGCCAGGACCGCCCGCGTCGAGTCGCGCGCCACCAACCCGCGCCACAGGCCCACCCAGCAAAGACAATACGAATCAACCAGCAACATGACCGCGCCCGCGCCGGCAACAAACGCGGCGGTCCGATTGTTCAGGAACAAAAACTTCGCGACAAGCGTTGCGTCCAAAAGCAGGAGCGCCAGGAGCGGCCCCAGAAAACGACGTCGGAACGCGGACATCATGCCGGCGGCAACCTCCCGGGTCTGCAGCGGCGTCGAAAGCAGCAATTCCAGTGTGCCATTGAGCCGACTCGCGGCAAACTCGTGGCTGGCATCCGCCCCCAGCCAAAGCTTGAACAATGCATGGATGAGGGCCAGAAGGAAAAAACCGATCTGCGCCGACAGCCGGCCCACGGGATCAGGATCGAAGCTCAACCAAATCCACAGCGCCATC
>QHPW01000322.1:0-2891 GCA_003219675.1 Verrucomicrobiota bacterium | reverse complement strand
CGCGGAAGTAAGACTCGCGCCCAGCAACGGCAGACCCGGAACACTCAGAAGGATTGCCAGCAATGCGGTGGTCTGGGCCGCGCGTTGCTGCCGGCAAAATGTCGAAGTCAGAATCGTTACCGAAAGCGAAAAGAAAAGGGTGTTGAACAGGACCAGCCACAATCGCCAGACCTCGCCGGCCGTCACCCCGCCAACAATCATGCAAACGGTCAGGCACGGAAACAGGGCCAGGAGACAATAAAACGGCGCGATCCCTTTGGCCGCGAGCTTGCCGAATGCGACGTCGTGCCCATGCAGATCGGTCAGGAAAAGAAGCCCCAGCGTCCCTTCGCGCCGCTCCTGACTGATGCTATCGGAGGTCAAAAGCAGCCCGGCCAACGCGCTGCCGACGAAACCCGTCCATCCGAAGATTTCCAAAAGCGAATGCCCCAGCGAAGCGGCGCTCATCGAATCCGACCAGATGAGCAATCCCCAGCAGGTGAGACCTATCGCCCCGCCCCCGGCGGCGAGTCGAATGCGGCAGGCGCCCGGACGCCGCACCGCCGAGCGCATCTCATGCACAACCAGGGGAAGGACGTTCAACGAGTTATGAAGGATGAATTATGACGGCGCCCGGCCCGCGCGGGAAAGCATCGCGGCGACCGCCGTGAAGAGCAGCACATTGGGCAGTCTGGATAATGCCGTGTTCGACGCACTGCCCGGCGCCGGGCAGTGTCCTAATCTGCTTAAGGTGGGTGCGCCGCTGCCGCGGCGCACGGCGGTGCCGCAGCACCGCCGCCACCAGATTAGGACACTACCCGGCGCCGCCCTGAGCACGCGAGCCGTCGCGGAGGCCTGGATGAACTCTTCCACCAATTCAATGACACCGCGGCGGGTCCAATTTGTATCCGGTCTTTCTCGAGGGAAGCGTCCCGAAGCCCGCTTGTGAAATGACTTTCTAGTCCGCCTGCACGCCGAGCAGTTTGGGTGTGACGGCGAACTTCAATGCGGCGGTTCGACGATTTTCAGTCTCCAGACAAGCCAACCCGCCCTTGGGCAGCTTGAACGCTTCGGGAGCCGCAATCCCGAGCAGTTGACGAACCCGGTCCGCCAGAGTCGGCGCATGACCCACCAGCAAAACATGCTTCGCCTCCGGCAACCCTTTCAACCATCCGTCGAATTGCGCCTGCGAAGTTTCGTTCAGCAATGCGTCGGCGATTTCCAATTCCCCCGTGCCGCAGATCTCCGAAACGATTTCCGCCGTTTGCTTCGCGCGAACCAGCGGGCTGCTGTAAACTGCGTCGAATTCAATTCCAGCCCGCTTTACAAACCGGCCAACCTCGCGCGCTTCCTTCTCCCCGCGCCGGGTGAGCCTCCGGGCAGCGTCGTCGGCCTCGTCGATGGCTTCAGCGTGGCGCAAAAAGTAAAGTTTCATGATCAAGGGGTCGCTAAACTAATCAAAAGACTGACCGCCAGGCCAGTCTCATGTTAAAACGCCGCGGTGCAGGAAAAATCCAGTCTCGCTTTCGCCGCCTTGTTGATCGGCGCTGTCGGAATCGCTTTCGCGCCGATTTTCGTGCGGCTCAGTGAAGTCGGCCCCAGCGCAACCGCCTTTTACCGCCTGTTCCTCGCCTTGCCGGTGCTGTGGCTCTGGCGGATTCAGGAACGAACCAGACCCGGCGCCCCGCCCTGCCCCGCAAGTCCAGGAGAATACCTCCAACTCGCCTTGGCCGGACTGCTCTTTGCCGGCGACCTGGCGCTTTGGCACTGGTCGATCAAGCTGACCTCGGTCGCGAACGCGACGTTGTTCGCCAATTCCGCGCCCATCTTCGTTACACTCGGCGCCCGCGTCCTGTTCCGCGAGCGAATCCGGCCGTCGTTCATCGGCGCCCTGGCCCTGGCGCTCGCCGGCGCGGCCATGGTCGTCGGCGTCAGTCTGCGCCTGACCCTTGAACATGTCTTCGGCGACGCGCTCGCACTCGCCGCGGCCGTCTTCTACGGCGGCTACATGCTTTGCTTGAAACATCTTCGCCGCTCGTTTTCGACCGCGACCATCCTGGCCTGGTCCGGTCTCGCGTCCGTCGCGGGTCTGTTGCTCGTCGCTCACATCTCGCGAGAGAGTCTTCAGCCTGCCGACTGGCGCGGCTGGTTCGTGCTCATCGCCCTGGCGCTGGTCAGCCAGGTCGTCGGACAGGGACTTATCGCTTACGCGTTCGCGCATCTGCCCGCGTCATTTTCGTCCTTGAGCCTCCTGTTGCAGCCGGCGGTCGCGGCCCTGCTTGCCTGGTTCATCCTCCATGAATCGCTGCGCCCGCTGCAGATCGCCGGCGGCTGCGTCATCCTCGCCGCAATCGCGCTGGCCGGTCGCGCCGGCCGATAAAATGACCGGGGCGGAACGAAGAGGAGGTTACTTTTCGATGCGATACAGATTCGCCCTGGTCCGGAGGAAAAACGCCTTGCCCGAGATCGCGGGCGACGCCATGAAGCCGTCATCCAGCTTGTTTTCTGTGAGAACCTTGAATTGTCGTCCGCCCTCAATCGCCGTGGTCTTGCCTTCCTCGCTGAAAAAGTAAATGCGCCCTTCGGCACTGACCGGCGACGCGGAGTAACCCCCGCCGATCCGCTCACGCCAGACTTCCGCGCCGCTCCTCGCGTCAAGGCAGCTCGCCACGCCACCATCGTCGATGGCATAGACCAAATCGCCCGCGAGCAACAGCGACGGTTTTTTCGGCGCATTGCGTTTGGTTTTCCAGACAACTTGCAACTGCCGCTTCGCGTTCACGGCCGAATCCGCATTCGCGTCAATGACTTCGCCCGCTTTGCCGGGCTGGATGGCGAGAATCTCGCCGTTGGACCACCCGGTTGGAACAAAAATCATTCCGTGACCGACCACCGGCCGCGCGCCGGCGGAG
>QHPW01000065.1 GCA_003219675.1 Verrucomicrobiota bacterium | reverse complement strand
ATTCGCGCTGGATGGTTGCCGCGATATCGAGCGGCGACGGCGGGGGAAATTTCTGTCGCACCGCGAACATGGGCGGGAAGGGAAGCGGTGTGCTCATTTCAAATCCTCCACTACCATCGTCGCTGTGTCCGCGAAAGAAAATTATCCTCGTGGTCTGACCGCTGCGATGTGCCACCACGGACCACACCGGGACATTCCCTGCGCTGGAGTTCACGCTTTAGCGTGGTTGGTGCTTGTCCCCACTCCATGAACCGTACCCCTCACCCCACCCTCTCCCCCTCCGAGGGGAGAGGGTGCACGAAGGGCGGTTGAGGGGCAGGTTCATGGTCCCAATGCGCGGTGGCAAAACCGTGGAGGCTTTCCATGAACCGTCGTCTCCACCTCTGCAAACTTTTGTTGCATATGCAACAAAAGCTTGTCGTCGCCGGTTCCTGGCCTCGATGCGCGATTTCGAAATCGTGGGAGCTTTCCATGAAGCGGGTGGGGCGAAGTTCATGGTCCCAATGCGCGGTGGCAAAACCGTGGAGGCTACCCATGAACCGTACCCCATCATCCCGTCCTTCTTCCCCCGTGGGGGAGAAGGCGCCTGGAGGGCGGTTGAGGGGAATTCCGACTGGTTCATGGCTCGATTCACGTCCGAATTTTGGAGGCGTTCTCTCCCATGAACCGGGGGTGCGTCGAGACTCCCGGCGAGCCCTGATTCCTATCCAATGGAGGTCAGGGCACGAAGGAGTCCTGCCCGTTGCCGGACGTTGTGGCTTGTTTTTTCCCGGAGTTCTGGCTTAATGTTCGGCATGATACCGCGTCTGATTCTGGCGTCGGTTATTGCTGTTCTCCTCACCGGTTGTGGAAGACGCCCGGAGACTGCACCGTCCGGCCCGGCTTCTGGCGCGGAACCCGGCCAATCGGCCGCCGGGGTTCCCGCAACGGAACCGCCGCGCCTGGCTGAGGGTTCGGAGAAAGCGGTTTCAGACGCGACGCTGGGCGAGTTGACCCAGGCGCTGCGCAAATACAGCTTCGAACACCAGCGTCTGCCCAAGACCTTCGGCGAAGTGGTTGCTGCAGGATACGTGAAAAACATGCCCCAAGCGCCCCCGGGCAGGAAATATGAAATTGACCCGAAGACCGTTCGGGTAATTCTGGTAAAACAATCATCGCCATATTGGCCGCCATGTTGCTTCCCGCCCTGTCCAGCGCGAAAGCCAGAGCGCAGAGGTTGAAATGCATGTCCCAAATGAAACAGCTTGGGCTGGGCTTCGACCTCTTTGTCATGGACCACAATGACCAGTATCCGCCCACAGCCTATCGAACAGGCGATTACCAGTATCAACTGGTGTGGGACGATTATATTCACCGCAACATCGGCGGCACCGATTCCGACGCGGATTTAATGGTGGGCGCTTCGGGCGCGTTGGCCGATCCCAGCGTCGTCCCAAAAATCTTGAAATGCCCCGCTGACAACATTGAGATTACTATCACCTGGGCGAAGTTCGCCCAGCGACGGACCTATGCCATGAACGGCAGCGACATCGTAGGCCCGAACAACCTGCCGGCGTCCCCGACGCACGGCGTCGGAATCTATATCCAGAATAATAACGGTTCAGTGCCCCCGTGGGATCCGCCCGGTTACAAAAGCAGCATCGTGAAAGACCCCACAGGGACTCTCCTGCTGGTGGAACAAGCCGAGGGAGGAAACATTGCCGGAAATGACTGGCTTTCATTTTGCATGGGTCCCACCGGACCCAGTTCCGGAGATCAGACGCCTTACCAGATCGCGAGCGGCGGAAGACGAGCCTGGGGAGCGGTCGCCTACGGCCTTCACGGCATACGATTCAATTATCTCTTTCACGACGGCCATGTATCGACGCTTAGGATTACGGATACCGTCGGCAGCGGAACGACGAACGCTCCCAAGGGGATGTGGACAGTGACCGGGGGGGATTGAGGGGCAAAAAAGGCTTATGACCTGGTGGGGCGAGACTCTGTCGAGCCCTGATCTCCCAACAACAGAATAGTCACGGCTCGACAGAGTCTCGCCCCACCGTTCCTGGTTCCGATGCGCAGTGACAAACTCGTGGAGGCTTTCCATGAACCGTCTTCCGGCGGCGCCGTCTCGGCAGAGCGCCGCCCGCTGTTGTTCCGATTCCACACGGGTTCAGACCTCGCCAGGAGCCTTATCGAGGACTTTTGAAACCGCTGCTCACCACCTTGAGTGCGATGTCTTCACGATAAGGCGGCGAAGTCAGCACTACGAAACCATTGCGGCTTCTGGCGGTCTCGCGTTTGTTGACGCTGCCGGTCAACGGATCGACCCATTCGGCGCGGTAGGCGCCCGCCGGCAATTCCAGCGCAATGACGGCCTCACGGGGCGCGGATTTTTCGTCGCCGGGCGCAAGGTAAATGGCATAAGCATTGCCGGGATCGGCGAGCACGCGCGAGGTGACGCCGGCGAAGGCCTTGTTGGTCACCACTGACGGCAGCGGCTTCATTCGCAGGAAATCAAGGCTGTTGATGAAATCCTTCAAGACTTTCATCTGCCGTCGGAATGCGGGATTGCCGCCGCCCGGCTGCTTCGCAGGGTAAACAAAAGTCCCGTCCTCGTGGCCGGCGACGAACGAATAATCCAGGTGGTTGAACAATCCGCCGCCCGCGAGGATGAATTGCCAGGCCTCGACGCGATACGGCAAATCGTTCGTGCCGCGAAAACCGGTTTCGTTGTCGCCGATCACCTTGTTGAGGGCGTAGTTCATCGCAATCGTGTCCGGCGGCGAGGCGTAGTGAAAATTGAGGATTGAAACCGCCGGATGCGGATTCTCGACCTTGGCCTTGTTGTTGGCGATGTTTTGCGAAATCAAATGGTAGCCGCCGACGTGAGGAGCCGAACCGACTTCTTTCTCCGTGTCCACGATCAGGTTGGCGACGCGATGCTGCCATTCCAGGGTGACGCCGCCGAAATAAGGCTCGTTGCAGATTTCGTAATAAACATTGTCGAACTCGTTTAACTCGGTCACCACTTTGCGTACCAGCGCCTCCTGCACCGCGAGCAGGCCGTCGCTTTTGTCGAGCGTATAGACGTTCGTGCGGGCGATGCCGCCGATGCCGTTGATGTTGTTGATCGCGTTTTGAGGACTGAGCCGCCACTGCGACTCCTCGTACATCGGGCAAAACAGATTCATCTCCACGACGATCCCGCGCTTGCCCGCCTGGGTGATGAAGTCCTTCAGCCGTTTGAAATAAGCGTCGTCCCATTTCGTAAGATCGAATTTGTTTCCGCCGTTCGCGTAACCGGGCGTATCACTGCGCGCCCACGGACAGAGGAAGCGATTGGGCGGCGGCGCGAGCGTATTGCTGGCAATGTTGAACGCGCCGTACGGCTCGGCGTAGGCTCCCGAAAACGTCCGCGTCAGGTTCAGTCCATCTTTCGCCAATGTGTCGAGATACTTCACATAATCAAAATCGAGGTTCAGCACCGCGCCGTAGTGCTCGCCGGAGGTGATGAGCACCGTCGGCTTGCCGCGGAACAGGAAGTAATGCGGATTGTCCGGGTGAAGGGAAAGCGGCTTCTCCGCATTGGTTGCGGCCAAAGGCGCGGCGACGGCGCTGCCGAACAACAGAAGGAACCGAAAGGCAGTTCTGATGGGATTCATAACCGAACCGGAATATCACGAACCTGGAAGCTTTGCAAACAAAGCGGGAGAGGGGGCTCTCTTGAATTTGGTTGTGGCGGCGGTCCGTGACCGTCGAAAACGGCTCTGCTGGCGCGCCGCTACAATTTAGATTTTGAAATCAAGACACCGCCGGAAAAGGCGGTTTGCCTGCCTCCAGACAGGCTGGAAGCCCGTCCACCTCTTTGGGGTTAATCCGCCGCGCCCAGATACTCAATCAAATCCGCCATGTCCTGCAATGTGAGGCCGGCTTCCAGGCCCTCGGGCATCAGCGATTGACCGGAGGGCAGCAGCCGCGCAATCTGCGAGCGCTGCAGCGCCGTGTCCGTTCCGTTAGGACCGCGCAATGTGATGCTTGACGGCGACTCGCTCGCTATCAAACCGGAGAAGGTTTCACCGGCCTTCGTCTCGACGGTGTAATTGAGATACCTGGGCGCGACTTCGCGGTTCGGGTCGAGGATGCTCACCAGCAACGTCTCTTTGCCCGCGGTTTTCACCGTCATCAGGTCCGGCCCTACGGCGTTTCCCTGGCTGCCGATGCGATGGCAGGTCGCGCAGCGTTCCAGGTAAATCTTTTTGCCGTTCGACGGATTGCCGCGTAATTGCAGGGCGGGCAAAAACCCCTTCAATGCATCATCGCGTTTGACGGCGGGTGGCGCGCCAAAAAGTTGAACCGTTTGCTCGCGGATTTTCGAGTCGCGATGCGCGCGCAGCATTTGCAACTGTTGCGCCGTGAACTCGGATGCCGAAACGTTGCGTTCTCCCACGGCCGTGAACAGCGCCAGAATCCTCTCCGGCCGTGTCAACATCACCGACACTACTTCGCTACGAACGCGCGGCGTGAGCTGCGACCAGTGATTCAAGAGCGCATCATTGACTCTGGAATCGTCGAACCTCGCGAGCGCGGTGACTGCCGTCAGTTGGATCGGCTCTTTTTGGCCCGGGCCGAGCAACCCCGACAACGTCTCACCCGCGTTATCAAAACTCGACATCGAGAGCAATTGGATGGCCTGGGCGCGGATTTGATCGGAAACCCCGGCGTCGCCCGCCATCGCTTTGGCCCGCGTGAAAAGCGGATTCAGCTTGCCTTCGGAATCGGCCCGGGCGAGCGAGGTCCCGGCGTTCTGCAGTCCTTCTCCCAAACCGCGGGCCAGAGCGAAGGCGATTTTGGCGTCCGCCTTGTTCGCCAGAAAGTCTACCGCGGTTTTGACTTCGGCTGAATCGTCCTTGGTTCCGATAACGCGGGCCAATTGTCGGAGGAATTCCCTGCCGCCGGCTGAATCCCGGAGGCGCGGGTCGGCAATCGACTGCTCGAACATCTCGCCTGCGCCATCCCGCAGTGAACTCAGAACAGCCGTTCGCATCCAGCGGTCGGCGGCGTCCCGCCTGATAATTTCGGCGAGCGGCCTGGTTTTGGCCGGGCCTCCCGATCCACCCAACGTGAACGCGAGTTGGCAGCGAAGGCTCAATGACGCAGCTTGTTCCATAGTTCAGGCAGGGAAGCAGCCCGCGCCGGCGAAGAAGCGACCGCCACCGGTTGGAGGGAAGCGCTTTGCGGCTGCCTTGACGGCCGCGGAAATTGTTCGGCCAATCGCACCGCGTGCTCGCGCACCGATGCGTCGCGGTCATCGAGCGCGCCCAACAAATGGGATTGAGTCAATGCGCCCAGGCCGTCCAGCACGGACAACGCGTGTATGCGGGCCAGGCGCGATTTGGAATTCATCTGCAGCCTTTCCAGCATCGGCACCGCGGCTTTGTCCTGTCGCTGGTAGAGCAAACGCGCTGTGGTGTCGCGATGCCAGCCGTTCGAATGCTCCAACAGCGCGACGAGGTTCTTCGTCGTGGCGTTGCTGAGATGCGGCCGCTTCGGTTGTTTGAAACCTTCCGGCACAATGCGGTAGATGCGACCGCGGTCGTTGCCGCTGTTTAGATCGAGATGGTTTTTGATGGATTCGGGCAGCGACCAGGGATGTTCAATGACTTCCCGATACATGTCGGCGATGTAGAGCGTGCCGTCGGGTGCGTTGGCCAGTTGCACCGGGCGAAACCAATTGTCCCGGCTGGCCAGGAATTCCATCTTTTGCTCGTCGTCAGGCCGGCGCGCGGCCAGCGCGACGCCATCCTGGAAAAGCTTTTTGCGATGAATCAGGTTGCTGCCGCAATCGGCGACGAAAGCGTTCTCGCGAAAATCCTCCGGGAACGCGTCGCCCCGATAAATCACGATGCCGGTCGCGCCGCTGAAATAACCGGAGGGCCGGCCGCCGCCTTCGATGGGGCCGGGGAAAAGCCCTGCCACACGCCAGCGCGTGCGGAGGATGCGCCACGGTTCGTCGGGGCTGATGCGATAAACCGGCGCCGCCGGGCCGTCCGCAGCGATGTCCACCGCGGCCGGCGGCATCGCGAAGAAGGGATTCCGCGCGGCGTAACGGTCCTCGTACATCACTTCGCGGATGTGCGCGCTGTTGCTGCAAACGAATTTGCGCCCGCGATTGTCGAAGCTCAGACCGTATTGGCCTCCGCCGCTCTCAAGACGCATCGTCAGCGTCCGCGGGTCGAAGGAAAAATCGTGGCCACGCAGGTCAATTGAATTCGGAGTGCGGAGTGCGGAGTGCGGAGTTATGCCGGCCCGCCCCTGCCACCTCCGTGTGAACTCACTGTCCACCAGACGCACTTTGCCGCCGTCGCCACCGTTGGCGGCGTGAATACGGTTGTCGAGGCTCCAGGTGAAGTTGTTGAACAGCGCCTGCACGTTCAGTTTGTTCACTTCGTAGGGCGCATAGTCGCTGGCAATGCCGCTAAAGACCGCTTCGCGCAGGTCGGCCACGCCGTCGCCGTTTGTATCCTTGCAGTAGAGAATGTCCGGTGTGGCGCCCACAAAAATGCCGCCGTTCCAGCAGCTCACCGCCGTCGGCCACGGCAGGTTATCCACGTAAATCGTGCTTTTGTCGAAACGGCCATCGCCGTCGGTGTCTTCGAGCCTCCGAATGCGGCCCAGATGCGGCGTTTCGTTGCGCCGTTCCGGATAATCACGCATCTCGACGACGAACAACCGGCCGTCTTCGTCAAAAGACATCGCAATGGGATCGACGACCAGCGGTTCGGCGGCGACCAGTTCGAGGCGGAACCCCTTTTTGATCTGGAACGTGGACAACGCCTTGTCCGGCTCGGTGGGCGGCACGCGAGGCAGGTCTGTTTCGGAGACTTCCGGTTCGGCGGCGATAAGACGAAGCGAAACTGAAACGAAGAAAGGGAACGCAAAAAGCAGTTCGCGGCGAGATTTCATGGACGAATAATGAATCAGGAACGGCAGGAGACGGAAGAATTAAAAGGCTTCGAGCGCGTGTGCCTACGTTTGGTTGTGGCCCTGCCGTGCTGGGAAATATCCCGGCCAGGCGGTCCGCTTTCGAGGCGAGAAGATTTCGTGGTTGATATGCCGGCAACACCACGACAAACTTCGCGACATCAAACCGCAGAGGCTGTGTCCGAGCGTCGTTCATCGACTTTGTCGCGCCGCGAATTCATCGGGGCTTCCGCCACACTCATGCTCGCGCCGCGCTTGTGTTTGGCCAACGCGGATGCCGCACCGGCTGAATCCATCATTGATGTCCATGAGCACACGCATTATCACGGGCGGACGGACGACGAGTTGGTGGCCCATCAAAAGACGATGGGCGCCACGCTGACGGTGTTGCTGCCGGCGGGTTCGCCGGTGAACCGGCCATCGACGCACGAGGGCAAGTCAAATGGCCTTCAAGCCGGGTGCTACGGCAACGAATCGGTGGTGAACCTCGCGAAGGCGCATCCACAGGAATTCCTGTTTTTCGCCAACGAAGTGCCCGATCTGCCGGAGGCGCGCGCGGAATTGGAAAAGTATTTGAAACTCGGCGGGCGCGGCATCGGCGAGCAGAAGTTTGGCGTGGACTGTGATTCGATTTATATCGAGCGCGTTGCTGAACTCGCGCAGGAGCATGGCGTGCCGGTGCTGCTGCACTTTCAGCACGAAACGTTCAACCTCCACATCGAACGGTTCCACAAAGTCCTGGAGAAATTTCCCGGGGTAAACTTCATCGGCCACGCGCAGACCTGGTGGGCCAACATCGACAAGAACCATGTCGATCAAACCGTGCTCTATCCGAAAGGCAAAGTCACCCCGGGTGGCATCACGGACCGGTTGCTGGGCGATTACCCGAACATGTTCGGCGATTGCTCCGCCGGCTCGGGGTTGAACGCCCTGACGCGCGACGGGGATTTCACGCCCGGCTTTCTGGAGCGGCATCAGAACAAACTGGTGTTCGGCAGCGATTGCGAGGACGCGGTGGGTTCCGGCGAGAAATGCCAGGGCGCGCAAATCATCGCCGCGATCCGGCGATTCGCGCCGAACAAAGCGATTGAACGGAAAATCCTCTACGAAAACGCGAAGAAGTTGCTGAAGCTGTAGAGACACGAATTACACGAATTCGCGCGGATTGAATTCCGACCAAACACGCAGACCGACAGCATTGCTTCGGGTAAATTCGCGGCAGGTTGTGTTTCACCCCGACCGTTCAAGTCCGTACTCGCGCTCGACCTTGCAGATGCGGATCTGGTATTGTTGATACCAAACCGATTTTCCTTTCCCCTGCGCGACGAGGTGTTCTTCGTTTCGTTTCCAGTTCTTGATCGCTTCGAGACTTTCCCAATACGACACCGTGATGCCAATGCCATCTGGACCGCGCACGCTCTCGACGCCGAGGAAGCCGGGCTGTTGCGAGGCCAGCGCGAACATTTTGTCGGCCATCTCGCCATAACCCACGTTGTCAGAATCTGTCCGTCGCGAAGTGAAAATCACCGCGTAGTAGGGCGGTTCAGGTGTGGAAGCGATTGGGTTCATAAGGAAGATTCACTGGATGCAAAAACGGATTCAAAGTTCGAGGAAGTTGGAGCCTCCTTACGTCGGCTGCTACGGTTCAGGGATTCAAAGCGCGAGCGAGTGTTCCAAGCGATCCGATCCCGGACCAAGCAGCGAACGATTCTCTCTCTCGCCAGGGAGAGGGCCCGGGTGAGGGGAAACAACCCACTCGGATGATGCCACCCTTTGGTCTGGCCCCGAAGGGCCGCATGGCTTTGAGCCATTCATCAATTGAAGCCTCCAGTTGTACCGGAGGTCGTGCCTGCTGTTCGTCCATTTCATTTCTTCGAGTTTGAATCGACAGACCCGGGTGCTACCGCGGTCCCGCGGGCGTGGAGAACCGCGCCAGGGCCTCGCAGCGCGTCGAGTCGCTCGCCAGGCATTGGTCCACTGCGCGGACTATTTCGATGAGCGCCGCAAGTTGCGACGGCTTGGTGATGAAGTAATTGGCCCCTTCGGAGTAGGCTTTGGCAATGTCTTCGGCAATAAACGAGCCGGTGTACAGCGCCACAGGAATCGCTCGCGTTGTGGGGTCACCGCGGATCCAACGCAACACCTCAAATCCGTCCGCCTCCCGCATTTGCAAGTCGAGCAGGATCAGGTCCGGGATGGGATTCTCGGCGCGATCGCCAAACTCTTCCTCGCCGCTCAAATAGCGAATCGCCTCGAATCCGCTTTCCACGGTCTTCAAGAGAAAAGAAACCTGCCCCATCCCGCAGGCCCTCTCGACCAGGAACCGGTCATCCGGACTGTCCTCCACATAAAGCAAAGTTTTCATTGTCGCTACCCGGCTTTTGAGGCCGGCCTCAGGCGGTTGGGAGTTCCAGCCGGAAACAACTGCCTTTCCCAAGCGTGGACTCCGCGCCCACGCTGCCATTCATGCGTGCGACCGCTTTCTTCACGATGGCCGGGCCCATGCCGGTGCCTGGGGTATGGATCGAACCCGGCAGGCGGATGACCGGCTCGATCATGTCGGCGAATGCGACACCGGCGCTGGCCAACACGAAAACGCCGTTGAGCCGCGTGAAGATGAATGCTCCCAAGCCAATTGCCGGCGCGAGCCGATAGCCGCCCCACCACACGGCGGCAATCGCCAGCCCGCTTGCCGGCCACACCGCCGGGACACTCCCTTGGGCCGAGGCAGCGGCACTCCCCAGCCACGCAAACGCGAGATACATTCCGGCGAGCCCGACCCCTTGCGCGAGCCACTTTCATGAGGACATGAAGGACAGTGCCGACTTCATCTTGGTTCCCCAAAGACCTCGACTCTCACCTTCCGGCCTGCGCTACGGACCTTCTAGAAATACGAACCACCCCACCGCCCTTGATGTCCGCCCGCGCGACCAGAATCAGTGAGATTCCATTATGTGAACGATCCAAACGGCTCTGTCTAGTGGGTCTCTCCCCCATCCCTTCCTGGGGTATAGACCTGCGTATCGAGGCGCTCCCTCACTTTGATCGTGACCGGCACGGGGAGTTTGTGGCGATGCAACCCCCTGTGGACCAGGCATTCCAAGGTTCCCGTTACTTCAGGATTTCATCCATCAACCGGTAAGCGGCTTGCCGCATCTGCGGCGGAAACAAATGCCCGCAATCGGGATGTTCGACGCGAAGGTTTCCGGGCACACGATACAGCTCAAAGACCGGCCGCGCGGACAGGGCGATGGCGTCCACGCTGCGCCATTTGAAATTCGTGTCGCCGAGCGGCGCATTGACGAAGAGGTGTCGCGGCGCCAACGCGCCGATGAGTTCATGAAAATCGAACGGAATCCCGTTTAACCTTCCGCCATATTGCGCGAGCTTCGGCATGTAGCGCGTCTG
>QHPW01000320.1 GCA_003219675.1 Verrucomicrobiota bacterium | reverse complement strand
TACGCCCTGATGTGGCTAATTGAAGCCCTTTCTGAAAACAGGGCAAGGGCTTTTTTTCAGGCCACGATCTTACGATGCTCGGACCGGTATTTTGTTCCCGCACACCAGGAATTCTTCAACCCTTCCGGATCAAGGCTGCCCGACCGCTTTGGTGAAGGCGTTGACCATCTTGATATCGGCGGCTCTGGCGGCATCCATCACCTTCACGATCTGGCCAAAAGGCGCATCGGTGTCCGCCCGGATGGAGAGGCTGATCTTTGGATTCTGCGCCACGTGGGTCTTCAACTCCTCCAGCAATTTGTCGAGCGTCACCGGGCGCGGTCCGAGATAGAGAAAAGGCTCCTGCCTGGCGATGGTCACGATGAGATTGTCCTCGGACGCGCCGGTCTTGGGGGTCTGTTTCGATTCCGGCAGGGCCAGCTTCAACGCCGGCTGTTGTTTGAAGGTGGTGCTGACCATCATAAAAATCAGCAGCACGATCAGGATGTCGATCAGCGAAATGATGATGATCGTCGGCGGTTGGCGGCGTTTGCGGATCGTGAATTGCATGCTCAATCCTTCTCCTCGTGGAGATAAAACCGCCGCAGAAATCCATCACACAACGTTTCCATTTCGATGGCGAGCGTCTCTACCTTCTTCCCGTAGTAACTCCAGGCAATCAACGCCGGAATCGCAATCAACAACCCGGTCAACGTCGTGTTCAACGCGATGGAGATTCCGTGGGCCACCACCGCATTGTCCCCCAGTCCCGTTCGGCTCAGACCGCCAAACAGGCTGATCAGCCCATTGATGGTGCCGACCAGTCCCAGGAGCGGCGCGATGCCGACCACGATTTCCAGCACCACCAGGCCCCGCTCCATTTGCGCGATCTCGTGCCGCGCCCGGGTCTGGATGGCGTCGGTGTTTTCGCCCTTGGGCCATTGCAAATGTTCCAACGCGACCAGGAGCAGGCGGCTCAGGGCGGACGGCTGTTGCTGGCAGATGCCGTGGAGCATGCCCAAATCCTCTTTGGTGCGGCACAACTCCAGGGCTTTTTCCACTTCCGGTGGTATGATTTTCTTCCAGCGCAGGGCCAGGCCGCGCTCGATGATGAAGGTCAGGCCGATAATCGAAGTCGGCACCAACAAAAACATGACCGGCCCGCCGTCTTTGAGGAATTGCCACATAAATTCTTAGTTGGTCATAGCGCAGACCCCGAATCCGCACCAAGATTTTTTATTTCGCCCGACATCCATCGAACCCTCGGCGCGCTAATATTCGTACCAAAACACGAACCGGATTTCACGATAGTCCTTGCTGATCATGCGCCGCATGTCCACCGGCCATTTCTCATACGGCGAGGGGTCCGAGACAGCCTTCTGGCAATAAAGCGCAAGCGCATCCCCGACGTCAGACTCGGCCACTTTCAGATCGCTCACCCGGCCGTCTGAGTACTGGCGAAATTCCACCACCACCTTGCCAGGACGTGTCGGCGTCATGGTGGCATCGAGAATCGCATACCAACGCTTTGCAATCGCATCGATCATGGTCGCGTCGTAAACGCCAAAAGGCGTCATTTTGGCGTCCAGGGAGGCGACCGTCCCGTGTCGCTTGACGCCGCCTTCCTGTTTCAACTTTTGGCCCGGAATCAATCCCTTTTGCAACTGCGCCTCGATCAAGGTGCGCGGGCGTTTTGGCTTTTCCTCCTCCTTTGGTTTTGTGTCCGCGGGTTTGGCCAGGGCGAGGTCGCCAGGCTTCTGTTCTGGCTTAGGTTCAGGCTTCAAGGGTTCCGGCTTCAGCGGCGTGAGCGGCTGCGGCGGCGCAGGCCGCAAGGTGTCCATGACTTTGGGGACCTTGTCCTGTGCGCCGTCCACTTTCGGTTTGCTGGAATCAATCGCAACCTCGGGGTTGGCCGCACGCGAGTTGACAATCGAATAATTTCTTGTGTCCTTCGGCGCCTCGACTGCGGCCTGCGACGGGTCCACCTCGACAAATAAAAGGGGGACGTCCTGGCTGGCCGGCGACGGATTCTTCCGCTCTTCAACCCTCGCCGCGGTGCGTTCCAGGATGGTCCTCAGCCAATCGGGGAGATGGAGGTGCAAATAATAACTCAACTCCAGCATGCCGAACAAAACCAGGTGAATGGCCAAAGACAAAGCCAGAGCGCGCGCGACGGAATTTGCCATCACACGCACCCGATAGCTGTGAAACGCCGCCAGATCCATACCCGGACACAATGAAGCAGGTGACACCTCCGGGCAACTGTTTGTTCAAAAAACGGGCGGACTGGAAACGCGCGGCTCGGAATCGCGGCCCCGACAGCCGGTTCAATGTCGGCCGGGCGTCAAAAACGAGGGATTCTTGATGAACACCCTGACGAGGAAGAACAAGCCGATGACCAGGGCAATTCCCACCAGAGCCATCACGATGTTTTTGAGTGAGCGACCCAGGCGCCCCAGCCGTTCGGTCTCCTCCTTTTGCGCCGCCTGGAACAATTCAAATTCCTGTTCGATCGACAGCGCGGCCAGGGTTTCCTCCTTGAGCTGCAGCGTCAGCCAGTGCCCCTGCGCGTCCCCGAAACCCGGCGGCAGTTTTTTCTGCAACTCCGGCGACGCCTGGGCGAATCCGGCCTGCCGCCAGAACGGAGATTTCTCCTGAGTCCAAAGACGGGCCAGCCCGTGGTTCCGCGCGACCGTTTGAAGCCGTTCCCAAAGCAGCGCGTGAAACTGGTCTTCCCGTTCCGGCCGCGTGAACGCCGCGCTGTGCAGTTTGCCTTGTTTGCCTTCGATGTGCAGTCCAAGGGCGCCTGCCAGATCCCCTTCATTGCTGACTACAAGCTGGAATTCCGTGAATCGCCTTTCCAGGTCGAGCACCTGCAGCCGGGCCCATTCCCAAAGCTGCTTCAACCCATCCAGATCGTCCACGGTCGCCCGGCGAACGATATATTCCGGCGGATTCATCCTGCGCAGTGTAGCGGCGAAACGTCGCTGGGTAAAGATTTTGGTGGCAAAAGGCGGACTTTGGGAAAAACTCTCGCGCCTGGAACCGCGCAACCGCCGTAATGACGCCGTCGAAACCAACCCTGCCTCGAGTCGGGCCGCGCAATCTGCTCGGCATTCTCGCCTTTTTGCGCAAGTATCCGGCGCAGGTCGCGCTATCTGTATCGCTGCTGCTGGTCAACATCGCCATTGAAATGGCCCTGCCGCAAATCCTCGGCAGCGCCATCACCCACTTGCGCTGGCGCGCCGAATGGGGCGCCAGGTTTGATCTGAAATCATACGTGCTTCTGTTTGTCTCTCTGGTACTGATCCGTTCCGGCATCGGAATCATCCTCGGCCCGATCCGCAATCGGCTGGTGCAACGCACGCTCGGCGACATCCGCGCCGCCATCTACGACGCCATCCAGCGGCTCGCCTTTCGTTATCACGACAAATCCAACACCGGTGAGCTCATCTCCCGCTCGACGACATCGCGGTGGCGCTGGCCGCGACGGTCATCCTCATCTTCGCCACCAGCGCAGCATTGGGCGCGGTGACGCTGCTGACGCTGATTCCCACCATCGCGCTGATTGCCTTCTTCGCCGGCAAGCTGCAACCGCAATGGCGCAAGGTGCACGATTTGCACGGCGCGATGACGACGGTCATTCAGGAAAACATCGCCGGCGTGCGCGTGGTCAAGGCGTTCGCCAAAGAATCGGCCGAGGTCGAAAAATTTCGCGACCGGAAGGACGTGTTTCTCGGCACGCTCCTCGGCACGGTGAACTACTGGGCCGCGCGCGTGCCCTTCGCGCAATTTATTTTCGGACTCGCCTTGCCGCTCGTGCTATGGACCGGCGGCCGCCAGGTCATTCGCGGCCCCCTGGCGATCGGCGATCTGGCCAAAGTGGTTTTCTACCTTATGGCGATCGGCCATCGGGTCGGCATGGTCGGCCAGTTCACCAACATCATCCAAAACGCCAGCGCCAGCGGCGAGCGCATCCTCGAAATCATCCGGGAACCGCAGATCATCAAGAGCGGCCAGCTCGATTTGCCCGATGTGACCCTGGCCACAACGCCCCTGACCCCTCCCGGGAGTGAATCCGCCGAACCAGCCGCGCGCGGCAGCTCTGCTCCTTCGGAGGGGTCGGAAACGGGTCAGGGTCCGCTGAACCGCCTCGGCCGCGTCCAGTTCGACCACGTCAGCTTTAACTACTACGACGGCAAAGCCTCGCTCACCGATGTGAGCTTCGAAGCCAATCCCGGCCAAACCATCGCCATCGTCGGCGCCACCGGCTCCGGCAAAACGACGCTGGTGAACCTGGTTCCGCGGTTTTACGATGTGTCCGGCGGTCGCGTGCTAGTGGACGGGGCGGACGTGCGCGAGTTGAAGCTGAGACAACTCCGCCGCAGCGTCAGCGTGATCTTTCAAGAGACGTTTCTCTTCAGCGCGAGCGTTGCGGAAAACATCGCTTACGGCCGCCCCGATGCCCCGCGAAAGGAAATCGAAGAATGCGCAAGCGCGGCCCAGGCGCACGAATTCATTATGGAACTGGAAGACGGCTACGACACCCTCGTGGGCGAACGCGGCGTGACGCTCAGCGGCGGACAAAAGCAACGCATCGCCATTGCCAGAGCGTTCCTGATGAACCCGCGCATCCTGATTCTCGACGATGCCACCGCCAGTGTTGACTCCCGGACTGAACGGCTGATTCAAGAGGCGATGCGACGGCTGAGCGTCGGTCGCACGGCCTTCATCATCGCGCATCGGTTTTCGACTGTGCAACACGCCGACCAGATTCTGGTGTTGAAGGAAGGCCGCATCGTTGAGCGCGGCAGGCACGATGAACTGATCGCGCTTGGTGGGGTTTATGGCGAGATTTTTGAGCAGCAGTTCAGCCGGTGATGGGTTTCTGGTTGCAGCCCGGCTGACCCTGTGAATAGGAAAGGAAAATTATGAAGACAGCGTTCGAGAGACTGGAAGTGTACAGGTTGTCGGAACAGCTAGCTGATGCCATCTGGGACATGGCGCTCAGTTGGGACCGTTTCGCGAAAAGCACGGTAGGCAGACCACTCGTCAAAGCCGCCGACAGCATCGGCGCGAAAATCGCCGCGGGCCAGGGCCGCGGAGCCGACGCGGAGAATCGCCGATTGGTGCGAGCGGCGCTGGGCTCGCTCAATGAAACGCAACACTGGCTTCGGAGGGCGTTTCGCCGCGACCTGAATGGGTTGCAGCCTCTCGCCCGAAAGCTCGGGCCGCGGTTGAAAGCGCACTTGAAATCGATCCGAAGGGACCCTGCCGACCCTCCCGCGGACTGATCTTCGGGCCAGGAAAACCACCCGCAACCTGTCACCGACATGGCGTCGCGAGATGATATTCTGTTGGAAGAAGCATTCGAGCAGAAGCCCTTGAGCAAGGCGACGTTTCTGCGGCTGCTCGGCTACGTCCGTCCTTACCGGCGGATTTTCCGGCTCAACCTGCTCTTTACGCTGCTGGCGACGGCTTCGCAATTGGTGGGCCCGAAATTTATTCAGATCGGCATCGACCGTTACCTCATCCGCTTTTCCAGCGCCCAAACCGCGTTCCACGGCATCCTCGCCGTCAGCTTGATTTATCTCGGTAATTTGCTGGTCGGCTGCTTCCTTTCGGCGGCGCAGGTCAAAAGCGCCATCGCCGTCGGCCAGGGCGCGATGAACGACCTGCGTCTGGCGGTCTTCGAGCACATCCAGCGGCTTTCGCTCAACTACTTCGACAAAACGCATCAGGGCCGCATCATCAGCCGAGCCGACACCGACATTGACTCTGGGGCGCGAATCAGCTCCTGGCCAGCGCGCTGACTTTGCTGGGGGTGGTGGTTCTCATGTTGCAATATGACTGGCGTTTGTGCCTCGCCGTGAGCGTGGTTCTTCCGCCGCTGGCGGTGGCCACGACGCTGTTCCACAAATACGGCATGAAGGCTTACCGCGACTTGCGCGCCCAAACTTCGCGCATTACCGGCGCCATGGCGGAGAACATCGCCGGCGTGCGAGTGGCCCAGGCGTTCGCGCGCGAGGAGGAAAACCTGGTTCGTTTCCAGCAGCTTCAAGGCGTCTATTTCGACCGGTTCCTGGTCGTCGCGCGGCTCTTCCACACTTATTTGCCTTTCGTCGGTCTGGTGTCCGGCCTGGGCACGGCGATCATCCTCGGCTACGGCGGTTCGCTCGTCATGCAACGCGCGATCACCGTCGGCGAATTCGCCGCGTTCATCCTCTACCTCGGCATGTTTTTCGGCCCGATCCAGACCATGGGGGACCTCTACAACGCCGTGCTTTCCACCGCCGCCAGCGCCGAACGCATCTTTCAACTCCTCGACACCGAACCGCAGATCCGGGACCGGCCCGACGCATCGGCGCTGCCTCCGGTGCGCGGCCACATCATCTTCGACCATGTTTACCTTCGCTATGACACCACGCCGGCCGGCACCTGGGTTCTCCGGGACATTTGTTTGGAGGCCGAACCGGGTCAGATCGTGGCGCTGGTCGGCGCGACCGGTTCGGGCAAGACCAGCATCATCAGTCTATTGGCCCGCTTTTATGAGCCCCAGCAAGGGCGCATCACGATGGACGGAATCGACCTCCAGACCGCCACCAGCGAATCGCTCCATAAACAAATTGGCATCGTGACCCAGGACAACTTCCTGTTCACCGGCACGGTGATGGAGAACATCCGGTTTGGCCGGACCGATGCGACCGGCGAGGAAGTCATCGAAGCGTCGAAGCGGCTCGGCGCGCACCAGGTTATTTCAAGGTTCGAGAAAGGTTATGCAACGCCCGTCGCCGAGCGCGGCTCCAATTTCAGCGCCGGCGAACGTCAGCTCATCTGCTTCGTTCGCGCGATGGTCGCCCGGCCGCGGATTCTGATTCTCGACGAAGCGACCAGCGCAGTCGATCCGCACACCGAAACGCTCCTGCAAGGTGCGCTGGAGAAATTATTCGAGCGGCGGACAAGCTTCGTCATCGCCCACCGGCTTTCCACCGTGTGTCACGCCCACCAGATTCTCGTGCTCCAACACGGAGAAATCGTCGAACGCGGCACGCATGACCAACTGCTGGTCTCCGGCGGCCATTACGCGAAGCTTTACGCGGAATTTGTCAGACATTGATTTCATGGAGTTCATTTACTCGTGGAAGCAGGCTAAAGCCTGCGCTCCTGGGAACCGTCGCCCCAGACGAGACTTTGTTTCAATTCGTGGAAATTCGTGTAATTCCTGTCTTATCATGGAAATTCGTGTAATTCG
>QHPW01000010.1:11502-24951 GCA_003219675.1 Verrucomicrobiota bacterium | reverse complement strand
TCCAGGGAACGGTGTTGACCAAACGCTCCACGGCATCCAGGTGATGTTCGGGCGCGTCTCCGCCACCGTCATAGACCACGCCTTTGACTGCTTTCTTCGCGTCTTCCGGGGTTCCGCCGTCAACCAGAAGAACCATGTCCTGGCCTTCATCGAGATCCCCGTGCGTCTGAAACCACACCTTGACCTCGCGCGCCTTGGCGACCACCGGCGTCAGAATTCCTTCCACGGTGACCGGAATCCCGAGCTTGAACTCATCCGAACTCCCCGTGCGATCATCGGTGATGGCGATCTGGACTTCACACGGGATCTTCGGTCTCACGGCGGGCCGGACAATAGAAACACCGCCCTTGCCAACGCCCACTTTGAACTGCCATCCACAACCGGGGCAGATATCGTCGTCGTTGGCGACCGACGTTTTGTTGCATGACGGACACTCTGTCGTATTTGTCGTATTCATTGTTTCCTTACTATGTTGTTGTTGTTGATTTCCTGTTTTAACTTTCATCTGAATTCACTGCGCGTTGTGCGGCCAGGCCGCCTTTGAAAGGTGTGAAGTCCCGCCGGCGACACGGTGTTGAAACGCGGCTCCGAATTGCGTGAGGTCAAACGGGCTTACTGTCGGCTCTTCGGCTTTGGCGGAGATTCGCCCGTCCTTCGCCTGATACCGCGCGAACAGGGCATCCCGCCGCTGGCGGGCGAGCGCGATCTTTTTGGTGCCAAGCGATTGGCGGATGCGTTTCCTGGACCTGTTCGGCAGATGAACGGTGTAGGCCACACTCCAGGTGCCGTTATTCAGCCAGAGGTTGTGGTTTGGATTGTCCGCGCTGACGCGGATCGAGAGGATTTCGTTGTTCATGATGCGCAAGTTTTCATTGCGCACCAGGAGTGGCGGGTTTCAAAAAAAGAAGAACGCCGTGGCTAAGCACCACGGCGTTCTTCTCCGCCTGTTTCCCGAAGCACTCGCTCCGGGCACATCCAAACTGCCACTGGCAGTTTGAAGGCACCTTTTCAGGAAAGGTTGCCGGGCCTTTCGGCCACTCGTGATGCGCTGGGGGAAGAATGATGCATGTGCCTCCGTAAGTCAAGAGCGTCCGGCATTTTTATGACACAGGGGTGGCGCATCCTCACTGGCAACCGCGGAGCGCCGATCTCCGATCCGGCGCGTTTCGGGGTGCTTTTCAATACCTGCCGGGTCGGAGACCGGCGCTCCGGTGGCAGCGTCATGCGCCCTGACCAGGGCAGTACTCTCAGGCCCTGCCTTTTTCGCGGTCCCAGACATGGAGCATGGGTTCACGGCCGTTTTCCAACAGCCAGACCTCCTCCTCGCCATTAACCGCCTCGATGATGCTCCGCACAAAAATCTTCCAGAATATGAATCGCACCCACGCCCTCTCCTGATCGAGTTTTCGTTTATCCGCGATTCCCAATTGGCGTTTTTGGGGCGGATCAAAGATATCCTTCCAGTCCTTCTTTTCGGCCGCCAGACCGCTCTTTAGCCTAAAGATGAATCTTACGATTCCGGTCGTCTCGTCGATCAAATAGCGCTCCCCGGTACGGTCTTGATGTTTCACCGCGTCCTCTCGCGACTTTGGATCGGGCCCGCGAAAACGGCCGTTTGCCAGACTGATCGAGTATCCCACAAACCGGCCAACGATCTCATTCAGGACGTACTCGTCAGTCGTGTCCGCGGAGTTGTCTTCCTTGGGAATCAATCTCTTTATCTGCGCCTTCGGGATTCGCGAAATCAGGTCTTTGAGAGAGTCCGTGTAAAAAAGCCTATCCAGCAGCAACCGCAACTTGGTTTCGTGAGTCAAGGGCAGCAAGAACTCAAAGATCACCAACTCCTGATAACTCTTCAGGACGTACTGGTCGACCCACTTGACCAGGTGAAGCACACAATTCGGCAAGGCTTCCGCAAGAGGGATACCCTGCCCTGGATGGGTCTCGTTATCGGGCCGTGCGTTTCCGTGTGTTTTCATCTGAATCCTTGAGGATGGTTTGCAATTTGACCACGGGCCACCAGCTTGGATCGCCGGTCAACCGGTCCCGCGCGTACTCGATCGGCCGCTTGTCCCGGCCTGTCAGGAAGGCGATCTCGGCATTGGGCCGTCTCCCTTTGAGAAGTTCGGCAACCAACTTCACTCCGAAGCACTCGGGATCCCGCATGTTGGTGTAATTGATGTCCACGAGGAGCAGATTGAACGGGGAGTCCAGGAGCGAAAAATTCCGGCGAATTTGACCAGGTCTTTCATGGTTTTCACGTCGTTCGGGCTGAGGATGACGTTGGTTCCAGCCGAGGATCGCAACTTCCGGGTTATCTCCCGGAACGAAGTCGCCTCCGGTGGGGAGGTGCCGAAAAGCGCCGGAATGATCCCGGTGGTTTGATTGGAGCTGCCCTTATGGCCCTCGAACCATTCATCGTCAACGCTCCAAATAGTGAGCGGGGAATAACTGGTCACCCGGAGGTGCCGCGGCCCGATTTCGCTTTCGGTGAGCTGGCTGATAGCGGAGTTCTGTGCTCCAGGATTGTTTTGTGTCGTCATAAATGGACCACTGCATGGGTTTAACTTCCGTGACTTTCCAGTTGCCAGTCAGTCCTTCAAAGACGGTCAAATCGTTGGCCCAACCGGGTTGAGGGCGCGTCTCCCCGCCTTGGGGCGGTGGTCCCGTATTGGTGATGATTATGTATTCAGCCTGGCCTCTCCCGCATCCGTGTCTGATCTCAACCTTGCCGGGGCGCGGAGGGCGGCCGCGATCTCGATGAAGATTGGCTCCACTCAAAAGTGTATGCAAGTAGGTATGCTGGAATGCCTGCCTGAGCGCCAACAAAACCAGGGGATAGACCCGATGAGGATTGCGGACTTTGAACGGTTTTTCCAGAGCCAGAACCGGCCTCGGGTAGCGCCGTTCCAGATCCTGAATGCTGGCCCAGGACAGCTCTCCCTTCTCCGCGAGATCCTGAACTTTCCCGTCATTTAGAATTCGAGTGATGGTAGCAGGCCAGACTACGCGATCCACGAATCGGGCGATGGACCTGGGAGTCCAGGTCCGCGACAGCATGAGCGGCAGGTCTTCGGGTAATTGCCAAAGTTGTCTGCTGTTCTGTGCCTTCATGAACATCATCATGACCTGAATCGCGTCAGGCACCTGGAAATACGGAATCCCCGGATTGGTCCTCCGCAAGCGATCGAGATCAGACTTCAAATCCGTGAAGTCCCGGTGAAGGGCGGCGATGTCCTTCGGAAGCTGGTGGAGGGTGCGCTCAGCGCCACGCTCCATGCCGGCCAGAATGCTTTGGTGCTGCACCTCGACGACACGAGGGAATTGGCCAATACCCGCCAGCAAGATCTGCGACAACAGCAACAGCGACCGGGCTTGAACCTCCGACAGAGAACCCTCAAATCCCCAGAACAAAGTCGCGGCCGTCCCGCCGAAAGCCGGATCGGGCGGGCAAACAATTCCAGGACAAAGGAGCGCATCCACCCCTGCAGCGGGCCATCGTCGGTTCGGATAAAAGCGTTCGACGGTGCGGCAATAATTCCGGATATACCTCGTGCTTTGGCCAGCGATTTCATCTGTCTTGCCGAAGTCTGCCCACTGACGAAGCATTTCCATTATTTTGCCACGCTCTTTGTCGGAACGCAGGCCGGCAGGAGGAGTAACGGCGTTCACGAGGGGCATCTCCTTTCCGATGCCCTGCCGGTTGTTCACCGAAACGCGTATGTCCAGCCACGGTCCTGGGAGGCCATTTTCCGGACCTGTTGTTCTGAACCGTATTGCCCACCAACTATACAACGGTGCGTCAGGGGTTTCTTTCACATAATCAAACAGAACATCAATCAAGGGATTGCACGGACGAATGAGCTTAACGGGGGAATCACTTGAGTTAAGGTTGATTGTTTTCTCAATCCTTTCCTTCGACCCGTGATCCCGAACGTCCATATTGAAAGCGAGCCACCGTAGCACCGGTCCACCGCCTTTAGGGAACAATGCTTTTTCTCCGGCGATTCGACAGCATAGAGGCAGCGCACGCAGCCAGAAAGGCGGCGGAAGGTCGGAGTCGTCTCGTTTCCTTCGCAATAACCATTCTGCTTCTGCGCCCACCAGTTCGAGTCTGCGAGAAAGGTGAAATCGTTCATACGAGGCTCCATTCCACAAGTTTTTGCGATTCGCAGACTCCAAAAACTCCCCCAACGGATCCCTTGCGCCCCGCACGGTTTCGTGTTGCCACAGCGCGCGGACGTCTTCCAACACTTCATTCGCCGCGTCCTGACAACGAAGGAGCAGCTCGATAATCTCTGGTGGGTGGGTGTTCACAGGTTTTGGTCTGAGCGGCAGTTCTTTCCAATTCATGTCCTCGGGACGCGCTGCCCGCTCAGTTGTGGCGCACCACCGCATAAGCCAGCGCGGACAGTGCAGCTCCGCAAGGGAGGGTAATCATCCATGAAAGCAGGATGCCCAGGACAGGCTTCCACTTCGCTTGCCGTGTCGCGATGCCGATGCCGAGCAGCGACCCGACGCTGACGTGTGTGGTGCTCACCGGCAAGCCGTGGTAGTTGGCGGTGTTCAGGAGCAACGCCGTGGCGAAATTCGCGGCGAAGCCCTGGCCGGGGTTCATATCGGTGATTTTGTTGGCCATGGTGTCAGCCACTTTACGGGAGTTGAGCAGCCCGCCAACTGCCATCGCCGCGGCCACCGCCACCAGCCCCCACTGGATGTTCAATGCTGCGGCGGCGAGCAGCAGGGCGGCAATTTTCGGTGTGTCGTTCAACCCACGCGCGAAGCTCACCGTGCCCGCGGAAAGAAAGTGCATCGCGTCCACCAGTTTTCCCGCGCTGACACCCAGGAACGTACCCGTATATTTCTGGTGGCAGGCGGTGGGCTCCCCGGCGGCGATGGCGACTCTCGGTGCTGCTTCGGCGGCAAACACGCCATCAGCCCGGGCCACGGGCACAACCTGGGTCTCCGTGCCGATGCATATGCACATTTCCTTCCTGATGCCGAACAAGAGCCGCAGCGCGCGCAGAACACTGTAAACCGCCATACCCGCCGCTACCGCCACCAGGGGCGCGAGCAGCAGCGGACTGACGAAGTCCTTGCCCAGCGCGGCGAAGTTGACGTTTCCAGGACCGGTCGCAAGTCCCGCGCCGACGAGCGCGCCGGTAAGGCCGTGAGTGGTTGAGATGGGAAAGCCCAGCAGCGTGGCTAAAATGACTGTCGCGCCTGCGCCCAGGGCGACCGCCGACAGGAACTCCGGCTGTATTGTGAGCGCATCCGGCACCAGACCTTTGCCCGAAAACTTCCTGAGCAGAGACCGGGCGAGGAAGATCGCTGCGATGCCGCCCGCACCGGTTGTCAGCGTCGCCCAACCGATGGCCGTGCGGTAGTTCGTCGTCCGGCTGCCGAACAGCGACGCGACACCTTTGAAGTTGTCATTGGCGCCGTTGGAATAGGCGAGGAAACAGGTGGCAAAAAAGAGGAAGGCAATCATGGAGGCAGCGGTGTTGGTTTCACGTCTGCGTTATCATGCATACGTCTGAATAGGGCCGGAGATCAAGCGTCTTTGAGGATTTCTCGTGCGGCGTTGTAGCCGCAGGCGCCCATCACGCCCCCGCCGGGATGCGTGGCGGCGCCGCAAAGATAGAGTCCTTTGACCGGGGTTCGATAGTCGGCGTAGCCCGGCAGCGGACGCATGAAGGCGAGACTGGAGAGCGACATGACGCCTTGCATGATGTTGCCGCCAGTGAGGCCCAACATGGATTCGAGGTCGGCCGGCGCCAGCACCTGGCAGTTGAGCACTGAGCTGCGGAAGTTAGGTGCGTATTCGGTCATGATGTCGATGCAGCGTTCGGTGTAGCGTTTTTTGTTTTCTTCGAGTGTCCCGGCATCGGGCGCGAGTTTGTAGGGGAAGTATTGGGTGAACATCGACATGACGTGTTTGCCTTTGGGCGCAACGGTATCGTCGAGGGAACTGGGAATGGTGGCTTCGATGACCGGGTCTTTGCTGGTGTAGCCGTACTTGGCGCAGTCGTATGCCTTCTCGATGTAGTTCCGATTTGGACTGATGTGAATGGTGCCGTGGTGTTGGGGTCCGACAACGTTGGCCGGGAGGCAGGTGAAATTCGGGACCTCGGAAAGCGCCAGGTTGATTTTGCAGCTCGCGCTTGAGTAATCGAGGTTTTTCACCGACTCGACGAATTCGGCGGGGAGGTCTTTCCGGTCCATGAGGCGGAGGAAGGTGACGTTGGCGTCCAGGCAGGAGATGACTCTGTCGGCGTTGTACTCGCTGCCGTCCGCAAGCGTGGCGCCGGTGGCCCGGCCATCTTTGACGAGGATGCGCGAGACGGGCGCGTTGACTTTGATTTCCGCGCCGCGCTCTCTGGCGGCCGAGGCGATGGCATTGGAGAGAGCGCCCATGCCGCCGCGGACGTAACCCCAAACGCCGCGCACGCCGTCGCACTCGCCCATGACGTGATGGAAAAGGACGTAGGCTGTGCCCGGCATGGAAGGAGTGGCCATCGCGCCGATGATGGCGTCTGTCGAAATCGTCGTTTTAACTTCTTCGGACTCGAACCAGCGGTCGAGAATCGGGTTGGCGGCGCCGGAGAGGATTTCGATGGCCTGTCTGGCGTCGTGGCCGAGCTTGCGGAAATTCCAGACGATTTTCGCGATTTGAATCCAGTTGCCTGGAGCCGGCGACCACGGGTTGGGCGGCGTCTGGAGTAGCATGGGTTCGAGGAAGCCGGCGACGCGTTTGAGCATGGCTTCGAACCTGGGCAAGTTCTCAGCGTCTTTCTTCGAAAACTTCGCGACCTCTCGCCGGGTCATTTCTTTATCAGGTCCCATCAGCAGGTAACGGCCATCGGGTAAGGGCGTAAAACTCGATGGGCTGCGGGGCAGCATGACAAAGCCATGGCGCTTGAGTTCGAGATCGCGAATGATTTCGGGTCGGAACAGGCTGTTGACGTAGCTGGCGGTGGAGACTTTAAAGCCGGGCCAGAGTTCCTCGGTGACGACGCAGCCTCCGACCAGTTCGCGACGTTCGAGGACCAGGACTTTTTTTCCGGCACGCGCGAGATAAGCGGCGGTGACGAGGCCGTTATGACCTGCCCCGATGATGATGGCGTCGTAGTTTGACTTCATGGGCTGACAGGAGGCAACAGAGATCCGACGGCAAAACCGACATTGAGTTAATCTGCGATTTTTTCTCAGAACGAATCAAGGTGAAATGATCAACAGGAGCATACAGAGGAAACTCAGAAAAATACCTCTGTTCTCTCCGTGATCTGCTGTTTAACGTCAAGGCCCATGCACCCGCTGTTCCGAAAGTCAAAACCGTTTGACGCCTTCGGGATTGCGGCGATTTATTCTTTAGTAAGCCGGAAATCCAGCAAACTGAATGGTGTCACAAACCGAGTTGCACAAAATACTCATGCGCACGTCGAAATCGGTTCGAGCCTCGTGTTGGTTGCCCTGGCTGGCAGCGCTCGCCTGCGGCGCCGCGCCGGGATCCGGCGAATCGGACGGCTGGCCCCGCTATGCGCATGACCCGGCGTTGACCGCCCGCTCTGCCCTCCGCGGCGACATCGCAAGGCCCCAGACCCGGTGGTCTTATTCCGTCGGCGGTCGCGAACTGCTGGTGGAAATCCTCCCGACGAAAGGCGAACATCCATTGCGCTTTGTTGCAGCGGACGCGGCCGCCGTCAGTGGCGAACCGAGAGTCCTCAAGCCGGGGCCAACCGCGCTCGACCTTGATGGCACCGGGACGTTGCGCCCGGCCCTGGAGAGTTATCACGAACGATGGGCAAAAATCTTGCCGAACGTCAAAGGCCTGCAGCGCGTGGCCTGGAGCCACACCTGGACCGATCAGAAAGTCTGCCGGCTCCAGCTCTTCGCTTACGATCAGGGTTTCGACAAGCCGCGGCTCGTGTGGCAGACGGACCCGCCGGAGGACACGATTTTCCAGCCGTTGAACATCGTCTATGACCTGGACGGCGACGGCGTGCAGGAGGTCTGCGTCGCTGCGCACTATCGGGTCATGATTTTCGAGGGCACCACCGGGCGCAAAGAAAGTGAACTGCGCTATCACCAAAGCCGCGCTTACGGCTGGTTCGGTTTGGCAGATGTGGACGGAGACGGCCAAAAGGAACTCATCACTCTGGGTGACTTTCAAAGCCACATCGATGTGTTGAACTACAATCCGAAGAAACCCGAAGGCCAGCGGCTCTCGGTGCGCTGGCGGCGCGATCTCGAGCAGAACATCGAAGAGCGTAAGAAGTGGCCGCAGATCGGGCCGCGCCCCGTTGCGGACGTCACCGGAGATGCCCGCCCGGAAATCGTGTTGAACCTCTACAACGATTCCGGGGACGGCCAATGGCACGTCGTAGTGCTTAACGCCGCGACCGGCGAGCCACTGTTTGATTTGCCCCGGCAATTCGTGCAAGGCACCGCGGATGTGGAAGCCGTCGGCAAGGCCGCGCTGTTCATGATCGGCACGGACGGTGTGCTGGTGCCGGCGTTTGGGACCATTCAACTGGTGGACCTCAGCGGCGGAACGTCCTCCGCAAAATGGTCGCAAACGAACTCTGCCTGGGTCTGCGCGGACCTGCCGCAAATGGACGCGACCTGGTCCACCTCGGCTGCGCAAGGGATGCGACAGGTCCTGTTGAGTGAAGGAGGCCGAGGCGAGAGGCCCGCCTTCCTGGTCGCGCAACGAAAGTCGGACGGAGAAGCTCCGTTTCCAACGACGCTGACGGCAGTTCGTGCTGGAAAAAACGGAAATCTCGAAAAGATCTGGCAGGTCTCCGGTTTGCCGGGCGACCTGCAGTTTCCGGGCCTCGCGCGAGTCGCGGACAGCTTGGGCGCGTCGCTCCGCTTGCGCGTTCCACAGGGCACGGAACTTTCCGTTGTCGGCGATGGCGCGGAGGCTCGCGTTGTTGAAAACCGGCCGCTGGGTGTCACGGTGTCCACGCCGATCGCCGCTCGATTGCGTCCCGGCGGTCCTATGACAGTTGTCGTGGAGGGAGCTGCGGAACAGATCGTCGCGCTTCAGCCGCCCGCGCCCGGCGTCACGCCGGGTGCGCCGCGCGGGACGCCACGCGTGGTATGGCGTCGTCCAGGGCGAGGGATGGGCGACGGCAGTCGCTGGCTCGGACCCTTGGCGGCGGATCTGGACGGCGACGGCGGCAACGAAGTGGTGGTGGCCAGCCAGGACAGTTCGGGACGCGCACTGCTCATCGCGTATCGCTACGACGGCTCGCGACTGTGGCAGACGCGCTTTAACCAAACACCCGGCGCGCTGCCCATGTGGAACGTTGGCGCATTGACTTTCTGGTGGCCCGGCTCCTTTCGCGCCAGGGACCGGACGGACCTGTTCGTCCAAACGCGCCAAGGGTTGATGCACTCGGACGTCGGACAACTCCTCGATGGCCGGACGGGCGTCATCGTATGGCGACAGGAAAAGGCCATCCTGCGCTCTGTCCGGTCTGCTTTTGGGTCGCCGACGGACGCACCGGACGATTGACGCAAGGCGTCGAGCTGGCGAGCCGGAAAAAGCTGCCCGCATGGGCGGCATACGGCGGGCCGATGATTCACCGGTTCACCGGCAAAGAAACCGCGGAAGTGTTGCTGGACTCGCCATACATACTCGCGCTGCTCGACGCGAACGGAAAGCCGATGTGGCATGGTTTGGGGCGCGTGGATTATCCGTCCGACGAGGGCAACGCGGGGCAGACGACGTCGATCAAACACGCCCTCGTTGATTTTGCGGGCGACGGCATGTTCCAGATTGCCTCGGCAGGATACGGCGAAGGCGTACGGGCCATTGACCCGCGCGACGGGAAAGTCCTGTGGTCGTTGGCCGCGCCCGCGCCTACTTGCCCCCGCGTGGCCGCGGTGGACATTGACGGGCGCAAGGGCGACGAACTCCTTTACGTGGCAGGCTCGAAACTCATCGCAATCGCAGGCAACCGCTCCGCGGGCAGAATTTTATGGGAATGGCAGGGCCCGGCCAACCTGTCTCTGCCCGCCATTGCCGACCTCAACGGCGATGGTTTGGCGCAAATCATTGTCCAGGCCGCCGATGGCACCGTGCACTGCGTGGGCTCGAAGCAATGAAGCGCCGTTCATACGGCGGGATTCGGGATGATTTTGATGCAGCGGTAAGGCGGCAAACGCAACGGGTTCAGACCAATTCCTTCACCGGATCGCGGTCGTCCAGGAGGTACTGCGGGCGGCCGTTGTGGTCGGGAATTGTCGCGGAAGGATCTATCCCAAGAACGTGATAGAGCGTCGCCAGGATATTCTGGGGTGTGTAGGCGCGTGTGACGGGGTACTCGCCGCCGGCATTGGTCGCCCCAACGCATTGTCCCATCTTCAGTCCACCCCCCGAGAAGAGCACGCTGCCGGCTGCCGGCCAGTGGTCGCGACCGCCGAATTTGTTGATTCGGGGCGTGCGTCCGAACTCGCCCCACACGACAACGCACACGTCCTGGTGCAGGCCGCGTTCCTGAAGGTCTGTGATGAGGGCCGAGATGCAATGGTCGTAAAGAGGCAACAACGAGCGGTACGATTCGAAGAGAGTTGGGAGGCCCTCCCCGCAGTGGTGATCCCACAGCCCCACCTGCATGGACACAAACGGCACCCCTGCCTCGACGAGGCGCCGCGCCCGCACGAAGGCTTCCCAGTCCCAGAACACGGGACTTGGCGAATGGGAATACATGAACTGATTTCCCCCGGCCCGGTAACGATCGAGTGTCTGGGGCTTTTCGTCGCTCAAAATGAACGCCCGTCGCGCCTGCCCGCTGGTCAGCATGTCCAATGCCTGGGCCGAGAACGTGTCGTACGCTCCCATTTCGCCGCTGGCATCGACTTCCCGCCGCAGAGTGTCCAATCGGGTGAGCAATTCCTTCCGGTCCTTAAGCCGCGATAAGTCCACCTGGCGTGTTAACTCGAGGGATTGCAATCCCTTCTTGTCCGGGACGAAGGCGCGGTGTTGGGAGCCAACCCAGAGCGGCTGCTCCGCCTCGGCGATTTCCTGGTCATCTCCCTTCAGGCTCACAAATTTCGGCAGCGCCGCGTCGCGCCCCTGTGCCAGACGGCTGACGTACGATCCGAAGGACGGCCGTCGCTCGCGCTTGGGGAATCCGGTGAAGATCTCGATGCGTTGGTGGTCCGGCTCCTGCCATGTCACGCTCCGCACGACCGCGAACTTGTCCGCGATCCTGGCCTGTCGCGGCAACATCTCGCTAAGTTCCATCCCCGCCACATTGGTCTTGATCGGCCGGAATTCTCCGCGGATTTCTGCCGGCGCCTCCGGCTTCATGTCGTAGGTGTCCACATGGCTGGGCCCGCCGCCGAGGCAGATCATGATGACCGATCTTCCCCGGCCCTCGGACGCCACCGCTCCCTCTGCCCTGAGGCGCAAGAGGTCCGACAATGCAAAACCGCCCAGGGCCAAACCTCCGGTCCGGAGGAAGCTGCGGCGCGATATGCCGTCGCAAAAGGGCTCAGCACCACCGTTGAAGAACGTCAGCATACGGTATCCAAATTTGCTTCTTCGGCACGAAGTCCAGGATAACGCAATAGTCCGATTGGGACAAGAAAAAGTCTTGAGAAACAGACTGGAGAAACGACTTCGGCCTGGACAGCGTCGAGTTCGGGCTTCTGTGCGGTATGAGAGCGCGGGGCGAACGCCGCCCGTGATCCCGATGGGTGTCGTCAGGGCTGCTTCAGCCGATAATACACAGGTCCATTTGCGGCGGCAACCGTGACAGTGTTCAGAGGACGTGAACAAATACCAGGTAGGAATAAATGAGCGCGCCCTCGAGAAGCACGAAAACGATGAAACTCACAACGGCAAAGCACCAGTCAAACAGATTTTTGATCCGCCACCCTTCAATCCGCATTTTCCTTGCGTTCACAGGAGTCTGTGGGGGATTGGTGCGACGCGGTCAGGTTCGAATAATGCCCACGGGCACCCTGAGCTCGGTGCGATCATCTTCGAACGTCACCACAATCCGGCTGTCGGCCAGATTATTTTCTCGACAGAATTCGGCTGCCGCGCGGGTGTCCTGAAAATCAAAGGCTTCCTGCTCATTCGGCGTCCACGTCCGAGGGTGTTTGAAATAAAACGACGTATCCGGGTCTTGAACGATTATTTTCATGGAACAGATCTGGTTCTGTGCTGGTCATAAAGTTTCCTGTGCGCTGCGTGGGAGAGACAGCTTGTTGCATACCAGAACACAAGCTGCAGACTTACGTGGTTGGAAAACAACGGATTGAACCGGGACCCCCTCAAGCCAAATGGCGAGACGGTGTCCAATTGCTGGTCGCTCTGGTCCGAAACTCTGTCCAGCAAGACGCCGGCAAGCGGGATCATTCAAAGGCGTCTCGATTCCACGGCAGCGGGTAGTGTCCTAATTTGCTTGAGGTGAGTGCGCCGCTGCCGCGGCGCACGGCAGTGCGGCAGCACCGCCGCCACCAAATCAGGACACTACCCGGCAGCGTGGTGCACAATCGGTGAATAGAAGTTAATATCTTCTTCTGGAAAGCGAGCGGCACTTTAACTACAAGCTTGCGGAGTGAGTCCAGCAGATCCATTATCGGTAAGTTCTTGTGCATTTGTTTCCGACGAGAATGTCGTTGTTGAAAACTCAACACCTTGAAAAGTGACGACCTATGAACAACACCCCTAACCTCCGTCCGGCTTATTCCTTGTTCGATTGGATCGCGCCAGTGCATTCCCCGGCCGCCACCGCATAACCGTATCTGAAAAAGAAGGTTACAAGGTTGTCAAAAACCTACAGTGAATAATTTTCCCCAAAACCGATTGCAGGAGGGATTTTCTTATGTCCGTTTCTGCCGAAATGATTTGGGATTCTGCGCAGTCATTGTTGCGCAGTAGAATCGCTCCCGAGACGTACGATCTGTGGTTTCAGCCAGTTCAGGCAATCGACCTGAGCGACGATTGCATCACGTTGCAGGTCATCAACGAGTTTTCTGACGCCTGGCTCAAAGACCACCATTTCGGCGTGCTGCGTGAAGTCCTGGCACAGGCCGCCAAGCGGCCGTTACAGGTCAAATTGAAGGTGGGGGGCGGGGTGGCGAACGGTGTTCCGTCCTCGGTATCTGGCTCCAGGAACCCGGAAGCCGAACGATTGCAGGCTGAGGATGCTTCGAGCGCACGGGGCGGCAGGTTCAACTCCAACTACAGGTTTGAATCTTTCGTCGTCGGCACCAGCAACGATTTTGCTCAGGCCGCCGCCCTGGCGGTCGCACAGGCTCCAGGCCAGATCTACAATCCCTTGTTTCTTTACGGAGACGTGGGGTTGGGCAAGACCCATTTGCTTCAGGCCATCGGGCGGCATGTGGCGGATCATAAGAAAAAGGCGCGGGTGATGTACCGTTCGTCGGAGGAATTCACGAACGAATACATCGACAGCATCCAGA
>QHPW01000010.1:10342-11394 GCA_003219675.1 Verrucomicrobiota bacterium | reverse complement strand
GGGCGCAAGCAGATCGTGCTGACCTGTGACCGTCCGGCATCTGAGCTCCCGAATCTTCAGAAGCGCCTGGTGTCCCGGTTCGAGGGGGGGCTGGTGGCGGGACTGGAACTGCCGGATGTTGAGACTCGCGGAGCCATTCTGCGCAAGAAGCAGGAGTCACTCGGGGTCAAGTTAAGCGATGAGGTTCTCCAGTTCATAGCCGGTTGCATTCGGACCAACGTCAGACGGTTGGAAGGCGCGTTGGTTCGTGTTGCCACTTATGCCCGTTTGATCGGCAAGCAGTTGACCGTTGAAACAGTCGAGGGACTGCTCGGCGAGTTCTGGAATGAGAACAGCCGCCACCCGATCAGCATCGAAAGCATCCAGGAGAAGGTCGCCAGGCACTTCGATTTGCGGGTGGCGGATCTGACCGGCAAACGACGGCCGGAACGGATCGCTTTTCCGCGGCAGATTGCGATGTGCCTGGCGCGGAAGTTCACCGGCTGTTCTCTGAGCATCATCGGAGAGGCGTTTGGCGGCCGCGACCACGGCACGGTTCTGCACGCCTGCCGAACTGTCAAAGACCGAATGGAAGTGGACCTGCACGTGCGAGAAGTGGTTCTCGGTCTGGAAAAGACATGTCAGCGCTGAATTAAACGACCCAATGAAAACAGTTGGCCCGGGTTTCACCGTTTTATAAGCCGGAAATATTGTGCGCTGCCGGAATTGGTGGTCATGAATGGACTGCTTACAATGGGACCCGGAACATCCGTCCAGAGGCCGGTAAGACCATCGACGTGTTGCAAGGTGAATCCGCCGCGACTCCAGCTCAACGTCGGGGTTCCTTGTGTGTACGCGATATCCAGTTCCGGACTGAGAGTATAGGGCCGGGTATCGACCAGCGACGTCCCAAATGATATGTCCGGACTGGATGGGTTGTAATTGTGCACCTCAACCGCCAGCACATTATCCCCGGCGATGAGATGGGTGCTCAGATTACCTGAAATCGCAAACTCGTCGAGGTAGGTGGCGTCGCCGTTGCATGGGAACCCGGTCGCTAATGTGCCGTTGGA
>QHPW01000010.1:3027-10264 GCA_003219675.1 Verrucomicrobiota bacterium | reverse complement strand
TTGGATACAGGCGTTGGATCCATGCGGAGGCGATAGATCTCGGTTCCGTTGAGATAAAAAACAGCGCCGTCATCGACGTAACTGGAAAACAATAAAGAGGTTCCCGGCACGACGTTGGTCAAGGTGAAATGGGTGCGAAAATAGTAGCTGGTGTATGGAAGACCGTTGTTACTCGCATCCGCCGGCATCTGCGTGTTCTTCGGGCTCACCAGAGGATTTGGGCCGCCGGATCGAACGTCAACCCAAAGCAGTCCGGGACCTGGCCCGCTCCACCCGGAATCGTCATAGGCAGGAGCCGTCCAAGCAACTCCGTCGAGATTGGTGGTAGTGTATTTCCAGGAGTGGGTCACATCGAAAAGCCGATTGGTGATGACATAATTTGTGGTTACGAAGAAAAAGTTTGGGGACACATATTGATTGGAACCGGTCGTGGAAACCGCCCTGAAGTAGTAACCGGTGTCAGGCGACAGTCCGGTGAGCAAAGCGGCATGGTTCGTAACCAAAGCCGACTGGAGGGTGGAAGAGTTGGCGAAATTGGTGGTGGGATCATATTGAACCTGCGTGGTGGACGGCGCAAGGGTAGTCCAGGTGACGGTCGCCGCGGTGTCATCGGGCAGGGCCAGCACATCGTTGATGAAACCGGGCAGGGGCCTGGCGAAGACTCCGAAATGACTTCCAACCGTGCGCTCACGACCTCTGGGGTCGTTGGCGACTGCGCTGGACTTGTTCAATTCAAGGGGACGGCCGGTGGAATCCTGCATGACCAGGGTCGTCGAGCCGCCTCCATCCATGTTGACGCCGTCAGAGGCGCCGACCAGCAGCAGCCAGGCTCCGGTTTCCCAGTCCCACGCGCCGTCACTGTAACCCGACTGCCGGCCATCGATGGTCAGCAAATAGAGATAGCGACGGTCCTGTGACAAGCCAAAGGCGGTGCGCGGTTCGGGTGAATCATGCGGAAAATTCGGGTTGTTGATATAATTGGAACCCACATTGACTCCGTTGATCAACACGGGATAGAGGCCGGAAACAGCGGTGAAGACGTCCGCGGTGGATCGCGGCGGCCAATTTGTAAAGACAATGGTCGGGCGGTTGTTCGTGGTGAACAGGATGGACGATGCGTCCGAGGATCCTTCCTGTGCGGATACAACCTCGCCCCGGCTGATGGTTAAGCCTGAAACATCCATCGGCGTACCGGCGGCAAGGTAGTATTCCTGGGGCTGAAAGTTGTCCGCATTGATTGCCACCTGCAACCCGTGGGTGATGAGAAAATCACTGACCGTGAGACCGGCGGTTTCGCGGGATTCGGCGAGGTAATTCGCGAAGCGCGGCGTTGAGAAAAGCTGAATATCCGGGTCACTCAGATCGATTCGCAAGGCGTGAACCACTTGAAGATCGGGAAAACCGCCGCCGCCAGGGGTGTTGGTGCCGACCGCGTGATCGATCCCTTTGAAAATCGGGACCCAGGAACCCAGGGTCGTGGACGCCTGCGCCGGACCGAGGGCGGCGAGCGCCACGGCGATTAAAAGCAAGTTTTTCATAGTTTTTGAGTTTTGTATCTTAAGGATCGGGCGCAGCATGAAATCTGTATCGGAAAAATTGCAGACTCGGTTTTCGAAATCCGGATTAATCTCCGCTGTATTTGTAATCATAGCCGCCGATGGGATCACGTGTGTAGGCTGCGTTGTAACCGTCGTAGTATATTTTTGAAAAGCTCACGTGACCGTCCACAAACGCAACAACGCTCTGAGCGTCGCAATAAAAGGGCGAATTCTCCCTGCCGGTTTTGCTCTTGTGCCACGACAGCGGCGCGTGGGCCGACCACTCCATCACCAGAAGGGTCTTCTGCGGCAGCTTCACATAAACGTAGCTTCCATAATCGAACCGTGGATTCCGGCAGAAGGGCGTGGGATCCGAGTATCCCCGGTCGTCCGGACAGGCAAAGACTGCGTCGTTGGTTGAGGACTCTCCGCTCAATCCGAGATGGCGTTTGACCTGCTCCTTGTACCACCACCAGAGATCGGTTTGTTGGTCAGGCATGGGGCCGGGCAACGACTTCCTGTTCTCCTCGCAATAAAGCAAAACGGCCCGACTGACTTGCTGAAGATTGCCCATGCATGCGCTTAATCTCGCTTTTCTTTTCATTGCCGCCCGCGGTGTTATGACCAAAGCGGTAAGAACGGTCGCGACCGCGACCATGACCAGCAGATCGGTCCTGGTGAACGCGCGGCACGGACTGCAAACGACTCGTGGATGAAATGACACGTTCATCATTCCTGTTCCTTGGGTGCGACCCCTGATGGCGTTGGCAGACTGGAATGATCGGCCGCAATCGCAGTCATATAGAGTTGGTCAAACGAACCCGTCCATGCTTTGGCTTTCGAAGGCGGCGGTTCGGAATTCCTGCGGCTGAGGACCGCGGCGTGGAGCAATTGCCGATCGAATAAAGCGCGCAAGTCAACGTAGTCGGGCAAATTGCCCGAGCAGAAGGCGACAATCCTGGGCTTGATGGCTCCCAACTGACTGCGTTGTTCCTCCGTCAGCAGAGGCGGGCCCATGAAGGAAACGATCACGCTTCCTGAGGGCGCTTTTCTTATCAATTCAACGAAGTCCCCCGACGGCACTTGAACCGGCCGCAAGGGGTCGACCTGAATGAGCTGAGTCGCTGCGATAGTCGCGTGAGCTTTACGGACTTCCTTTTTGAAGCTTCCCAGCAGGATATCAGCCGCCGGTTGCCTGAACGCGGTGGTGTCGCGGGTGATCACCAGGATTTGCCCTCCGTCTGCCAGTAAATTCAGAGCTTCCCTGGCCATGGCTTTTCCAATCGCGGTATGGAGCTTGCGGTCCGGAGAAGATGGCCATTCACAGGTGGAAAAGACCATGAACGCCAATGCTCCCAGAGTGGTCAGGCCGGAGACGATTTCGGTTGCTCGACTGTTCTGCATGCGTCTTGGGGTGAGGACGAACCTTTGAACGTTTCGGAATGCTTCAACGCCGTCAGGGAGTCAATGAATGGTCGGCTTTGGTACGTCTAGAAAATGCCACGCGGTTTCGAGAAGACGACATTTGTCAGTCCAGCCGCCAGGGAGGCGCTGATTTGATCACGCAAGTGGGCGGTCCTGGTTTGTTGCACGCTGCCATCCGCCAAAGCAAGGTTTCCGTTCCGAACGTGCAAATCTTTGTCCCAGGCTGCGTCAATCGAGGTCCCGAGAAAGATGCTCCATTGCGGGTCGAGGCCACCGCCGCCGCCGGTCACGTTTCTGTCACCCGCGAGGATCGTCTGCGGTTTGGTTTCGATTGACTTTGTGCCGATAAAATAGCTGATGTTCACGTCGCCAAACATAAACATCCAGTTGGTGGCAGCTTTCTTGGTCACATCCGTCGGACAAAGCAGGATCCGAGGCGTGCCAAACTCGTTGGAGCATATTCTGAAATTATCCGTCCAGTCGAGCGACCCGAAACTGCCGCCGTTGGTGGAGGGGATATTCCAAGGATACTTATCGCCATTATCGCCTGCCCAGATCCGGAAGCCCAGGCTGATTTGTTTCATATCATTCACGCAAGCGATTCGTTTGGCCCGGGCTTTGGCAGCCGCCAACGCCGGAAGCAGCAGGCCGGCCAGGATGGCGATGATGGCGATCACAACGAGCAATTCGATAAGCGTAAACGCCGCGGGTTTTTGAATCGATCTCATAATCGCGAATTATTCGGTTTGTTGCAACGGCTCGTTGATTCGAATTAAACGAAGGGAGCTCGCGTCGAACCGGGCTTCTCCGGCCCTGGCGCGCAGTTCACAGATCAACTCCACGTCTTCCTCAACCGCATCCACCGAAAATTGGACCTTCAACTTTTTCCAGGATGCGTCTCCGGTAAAGTTGAACGGCGGTTGGATTCTGCCCCCAACACGCAAGCCTGCACCTTGATTCTTTCCGAAAGCGAGCGGTTTAACCGCGACAATTGCCGCCGAGCCTTCAAACTGGTAATGTCCCTCTCTGAGACGCGCGATAGTCCTCCAGGAGGCAGCGGTCGCCGGTCCAGCCACCATATGCAAACCTGCAATTCCATCCGGGCCGTAGGCCTCCTCCATTCTCCCTCCGGCCGGCTCGTCCACCTTCCTCCATCCGGACAGGCAGGCGATCCCATCTTTGAAATCGAGTGGTGCGGATTCTGGCCGGCTCAACTGTCTTTTTAAGTTGAGTTCCCGCTTCAGAATCCGGTCGCGCACGATGGCCGCTTCCTGTTCGATGCCTTTGAATTCGCTGCTTCGCAAAGACGGGCGCAGATCGCCAACAATTTGATTCACACGATCGGCGAGTCGCTGCGCATTAAATACCCCGGTGAAAAGCGCGCGGAACCGCGCCTCGTAGCGTTGCCGCCCTTCGGGTGTTTCCAGGACTGACCGGGCTACGAGGCCGGCCATGTGCGGTTTCCAGGGCAGATCAGCGTTGCCGAATAACTGGTCCATGCCGTGAGGAAGGAGAAGCGTCTTTTTCGTCTCCGGATCCTCATAGAGCCGGAAGTTATTTCGAGCCACGCAATAGCCATCCCGGTGGCAAGTCATGACTTCCACGGCCATAAATGTAATGAAACGATCCATATCCAGCGTCTCCTCCAGACGCTGCCGGCGTCGGTTGAGGTCTGTTTCGCGCGCCGCCGCGGCCAACGCGCTGAAATGCCGTTGTCCGTTCTCCGGGTCGCGCCCCAGGAGTCGTTTCATGCGCCCGTCAACATCGTTGCCCCGCTCCGGCTCATACAGATTGCCATCGCCCCGCCTGAAATAAAAGCTGAGGAAGTCTTCGGTCAATCCTTCCTTGAGCACGTACAAACCGAGTGGACGGCCATTCATCTCGACAAGCGCGTGGCTCACACGCGGAGCCGGCACCCCGGCCGCCCGGAAGAGTTCGCTGCCGATTTGTTCATTGAGGTAGCTCGGATCCTCCACCGAATTGTTCAGGTGGATTTTACGCAGGTCATGGAATTTCTGATCCGGATTGAATCTGCCAAAATCCAATGTCAGGCCAGGTTTGTCGTCGACGCCGCGAAAACTGCCGGTCGAGCCTTTCAAGTGAACCCCCACGTCGCGGTAGGCTTTTCCGTCCGAGCGGATGGTTGACCGGACGTATCTGCGGGGGTCTTCGCGCAACGCCAGGAGGTTTTGCTGCTGAAGCTCGATGCGAATCCGGACAACAGCGCTTTGGGTGAAGAGATCGGTCCCGGGGAAGCCCGCCGTCTGCCGTAAAGCGGAATCGCTCTGAGTCTCGACCGGCATCAGCGACAGCATTAAGCCGGACGCAAAGCGCAGGAACACAATGCTGAATCCGGACTCTTGTAAGTATTCGGCCAGCGACATGGGCAGTAAATTGTCACTTCGGCGCCCTCAGGGCGAACATTTCCGCAATCAGGACCGGCGTCGGTGCCGATTTTGGATTGCGCACGACGGTTTTAATCCTGCGCTGAGGGTCGGCCGGGCGCCAACACGCCGCTCCGAACGGCCACGTGGCGAGGATCCGAGCTTCGTGCCGCGTCGTCTCTGCGTTGCACCAGAACCAGCGCGTTTGCCCCCGGTCTTTCCTGTCCTTCGGACGGGCTGTTCATAACATTGCCGCAAACCCAGAGCGTCGCCGACCCCCCGCCATCCAGATTTATGGCCTGTTCGCAGCCGAGCTTGATCATGTATGCGGCCAACTCAGGCAAGGTCATACCCACGGACAAATCACTTTGTCGCCCGTCCACTTCGACCATGAAGATAAAATCCCTGTTCCAACCGATAGCCGTCCGGGGATGGCGCATCTGAAACCCGTGCCATTCCATGGCGTTGCCATCACGCACGAGTGTTGGGCCTCCTCCGACGGCGGTTTTGACCCCGGTGAGATCCGGCACGGTTTCGGTCGCGATCCGTAAAATGGTGTGTTGCCCCGACTGTGGCAGGCGCGAGGCCAAATCAGGGCCAATGGACAGCACAGGTGAATTCACACTGAGCCGGGTGTCGCCCGCCCTCCGAACTTCTCGAACCACGGCTCGGTATAACCGCCCCGCCTGTAATGGAAGCCATGCACTGTTCGTTGCGCTCGCCAGGATCATCTCGATTCCGTCACTCGTGTGCGTGGAAGTTCCCATGGCCGACGTGTAGAGCACGGCGCCATCATTCGGCCGGGCTTCATTCAACCCCAACGGGGTTGCGGTCCCATCGGGCCAGATTACCCTTAAGCGCGAAACGATGTTGGTCATCTGCGGATTCCCGGCGGCGTCGATCCAGAAACAAGCGTGACCGGCGGGACTGCTCACCAGCTCGCCCTGGTGAATCTGCAGGTCCCTGGGGTCTCCAGGATAACCTTCGTGCTTATTGTAAAAATCTCCGTTGATCGCCGCAATGGGCTGTCCCAGTTCCGGAGCCAGACTCTTGATTTGTTCCGAGACCGTGCTCATTCCCAAGGTGCGGCCCTGGCCCAAGGTGGTGCAAAACTCAAGCTCACGATGAGAACGCTCGATCCTTAAAATGTGAATCGACCACGGAACTTTAGGCACTTCGTCATGGATATAAAACCAGCCGCTCTCGCGTTTGGGCGGTCGATTGGTGACGGAGGTGTCGGCGATACCCGTTGCTGACGCCGCAAACCAAAGGAACAGAAGTCCACAATGCGCCAGAATGCCAAACGATTCGTGGGTGCAGGCAACGAGCGCCTTTTCGGTGCTGTTCGTTGTGGCCACTGCCCGCCACGGCTTTGAAGTCAAAAGGTGCATGACTTTTCGGGAGGAAAATAGCACCTCTGGTGCCACAATTACAGCGGTTAGTCCAAAAGATCCCTTCGGCAGAGCCGAACGGCACCCTTCCCATGAATCAGGTGGGGCGAGACTCCGTCGAGCCCTGATTTCTACCCATTGGAGATCAGGGCTCGACGGAGTCTCGCCCCACCGTTGATGGGTTCGATGAGCGATTCTGGAATCGTGGAGACTGCCCGGAAGGAGTTTTTGAACGGGATGTCAGCGATCGTCATGGAGTGTGTGGGGAACCCGCGGTCGCAGCATTTGAACGTTGCAATCGGGCAGTCTTCCTCCTCACCACGATCAGGGAATTGGCGATGGGGCGTTCCTGGCCGTCGCATGGGCTGTTCCGCACATGCCCGTTGCACCAAAGCGTCGCTGAACCGCCTCCGTCGAGGTTCATGGCCTGGTCGCAACCCAGCTTTATCAGGTAAGCCGATAATTCCTCGAGCATCATCCCGACCGAGAGGTTCTTTTG
>QHPW01000010.1:0-2977 GCA_003219675.1 Verrucomicrobiota bacterium | reverse complement strand
AACTGACCTCATACGATTCGGAGCTGGGATTTATCATTTTTTGTCGCTTCCCGTTCCGCACCAGCGCCGGCCCGCCGCCAATCGCCGTCTTCGCACCGCGTAAGCTCGGCGACGAAGCCGTGGAAATGGTCAACACCGATCCGGTGGAGATCCCCGAGGCGTTTCCCGTCAACGCCGGACCCATAGACAGAATCATCGTTTCGGGGTCGATTTTCGTGTCGCCCGTTTCTCGGATTTCGCGCACGCGCGCTTTGTAAATCCTGCCGATGCGCAACGGCAGCCAGGGACTGTCCTTCAGCGGTTCCAAAACCAGCTCGCGGCCGCCGGTGGTGTGAGTCGATGGGCCGAGCGCAGGTGTGTAGAGTTCGACTCCGCTGGATAGCCGCTCTTGGTTCAGGCCGAATGAACTCGTCGCGCCGTTCGGCCAGGTGACCTGAAACAGCGACAGGACGTTGGTGGCCTGGGGTTGTCCGAGGGCGTCGATCCAAAAACAGACTCCCCCCGCGGGCGCACTTACCAGTTCTCCATCCACGATCTGCAAACCGCGGGGATCACCCGCGTAGGGTCCGTCCCTTCTGGTCGCTCAGCGTGCTCAATCCCAGGGCACTTCCTCCGGCATGGGCGCTATGAATTTCAAATTCCAGGTTGGTTCGTGGAAACCGAACGACGTGGATCGACCATGGAACCGCAGCAACGCGATGGTTGGTATACACAATCCCCGGCTCCGGGTATCGCGCGTCAGATCGAAGATCCTCTCCCCGACAGCGGGGCAGGGCCGCCGACAACATCTGGATGACAAGGAACCAGGCCACCGCGGCGGCGCGATGGGTGTCGACAACGAAACAAGGATTCAAACGTCGTGGGTTTATCATAAATGCGATCATTGAGAAAAATGCTTCTACCGGCCCTGACTCAAATCTCATGTCCTGCTTCAATCGGACCAGGTTAAGCGATTCCGCATCGAACCAGGCTTCGCTTGCCTGCAGCGCAGTTCGCAGACCAGTTCAACGGAATTCATCGGAGAATTTCAGCGCCGCCCGGTCGGCATCGAGTTGGTTCTTGACGCCGATCCAGCGCTGCACAATTCGGTCGCGGACCTGCGCCACGGCGTTGTCGTAATCTTTGACGGCGTCCGGGCCGCTCTCGAGCACGGCGGGCCGGTTTCGGGCGTGCAGTTGATCCACGCGGTTGGTCAATACCTCCAATCGATAGACGTCTTGAAACAGTTCGGCCAGTCGCCGGCGGTATCGTCGGCCGCCTTCCGGCACTTGGATGACGGCATTGGCCACCAACCCGGCAAAATGGGGACGGATCGGGCCGTTCGCCTCCCAAAACATCTGGTCCATCCCATGGGAAAGGAAGACCATTTTGTCGCTCGAAGGGTCGTGGTAAATGCGATAGTTGTTCCGGTTCATTGCGTATCCGTCCCAGTCCCAGACGAGCACCTCCATCGCCATGAACGAGATGAACCGGTCCAGGTCCAGGACCTTGTTCAGCCGCTCCCAACGTTTCAACCGGTCGGGCTCCTGAGCCGCCGCCGCGAGGCCCTTCAAATCCGATCGCTCGTTGTTGTTGTTGCCGGACTCCTTTTCGAGGGCATCGGTGACATCTTTTAAAAACCCTCCGTCATACAGGTTGCCGTTGGTCCGCTTGAAATAGCCTGCGAGGAAGTCTCTGGTGGTGCCTTCAACCAGGACGTAAAAACCAAGGTCGCGGCCGTTCAACCAGACCCGCGCGTTGGTGACACGGGGCGCGGGAACGCCGGCTGCACGGAACATGCCGCCGCAAATATTTTCCGTGCTGTAGCTCGGATCCTGAACAGAATTGTTCAGATGAATCTTGCGCAGGCCGTGAAATCGCTGGTCTGAGTCGAACCTCCCGAAGCTCAATGTCAACGCCGGTTTGTCGTCCACCTGACGAAAACTTCCGGCAGCGCCTTTGAGATGAATCCCCACGCGGGTGAAGAGCAGATCGCCTTCACGCACGATCGCCGGCACATATTTCCGCGGATCCTTGCGCAACGCCTCGAGGTGTGAGGCGGCGATTTCGATCTCGAACCGGAGCACGCGGGCGTTGGCAGCGAAAACTCCCGCCCCTGCCTCGACCGGCGCGGCACGGGCTGCCTGTCCTTCAGCAATCGTTTTCGCATGCCATGGGCAGACCCACTGAAGATACAGCAAGAATATCGCTGCAATCCGCCTGGAGCGTTGCCGGGAGGGAAAATCGGTTTTCGGGCGCCTGTAAGTCACGCTGAATGAGACGGCTCAGGAACGCAACGGGTTCAATCAAGTTGCTTCGGAATCGGGCGCACTGGGCGGGAAGCGTCCCAACACAGGGGTGATCCAGTTGCAACTCCAGCAATTACGGCGACGGGAACCTGGCTCAGCCAGGCTCCCGGCTGCGCGCTGACCCAACCGGGATTGCTTGTAAAACTTTTTTGACGCAAGCCTCCACGGAGACGCGGGTCGTATCCATATCCAGAAAGTTATGTCGTGGCGGCTCGTAGTCGGCGACGAAGTAGGCTTCTTTTCCCCGGACTTCCTCCGTATGGACGTAAATTTCCAGCACATTACCCCTTTCCTTTGAACTCTTCGCGGAGCCTCAGATACGGCGATACCAATGAAACCACGACGACGATCCCATCGGCGTGAAGTTTCGCCGCGAGCTGTTGTGCCGCTCTGATGTTCCTGAACCGGCCGGTTTCGGAGAAATCCCTGTTCGCCATCAGTTCTCGCAGGAACTCGCCATCCAGGTGAACGACCGCATAACCCCGATCCCGAAGGGCGGCTCGAAGCGCAATGGCCAGGGTGGTCTTTCCCGCGCCAGGTTGACCGGTGAACCAGTAGATCATGGTTCGCAGATTCTCAGGCTGATTCACCGGGCCGCAAGCGCATTCGATGAGCACCCTTTTTTTTCTCGCTCCACAACCGCGGGATTCTCGGTTAACAAAGTCGTGATGGGAAAGAAGAAGAAGCGC
>QHPW01000075.1:2250-2447 GCA_003219675.1 Verrucomicrobiota bacterium | reverse complement strand
TTTTTCCGGTCGCCGGGTAAAAATCTTGAAGAGTGCGTTGACGAGCACGGCGAGATTGTCCTCCCGCCGCTTTACTCGGACGAACTGGTTGCGCGGCTCGGCCCGCCACGGCGGCGCGGCGATGATCTGACCCAACGCGACAAAGACCTCGCCTGCTCATGCCAGGTGCATTTCGAAGAGATCGTGCTCCGATGCCT
>QHPW01000075.1:0-2129 GCA_003219675.1 Verrucomicrobiota bacterium | reverse complement strand
CCCTGACTCCTGTCGATCTGAGATCGGGGCTCGACGGAGTCTCCGCCCTCCGCAGTACCGCTCCGGAGGACGGGTCTCCCCACCGTAAAGCACGGTTGAAGCCGCTCAAAAATCCACGGACCGGCCCGATTGATCACGCTTATTGGGGCGCGGAATATCCGGAAGCGGACCTCGAACGGGCCTTGCGCAGCGCGGGCCTTGAATTTCAGCGATTGGACCGCGCGGCGTTGTTGGACCGCGCGGCGGCGCATCTCAACGCCGGACATGTCGTGGGATGGTTTCAGGGCCGCAGCGAATGGGGCCCGCGCGCGCTCGGCAACCGTTCCATTCTCGCGCATCCGGGCTTGCCTGGCATGAAAGACCTGATCAATCAAAAGATCAAACGGCGCGAGGCTTTTCGTCCGTTTGCGCCCACGATTCTGGCGGAGGAAGTCGGCAACTATTTCGTGCAGGACATCGAAAGCCCGTTCATGATGCACGTCGTCAAAATCCGGCCGGAAAAGCGCGAGGCGCTGTCGGCGGTCTGTCACCGCGATCACACCGGCCGATTGCACACGGTCACGCGGTCGCAGAACCCGCGTTATTACGATTTGACTAAAAAATTCTCGGAGCGCAGCGCTGTGCCGGCGGTGTTGAACACGAGTTTCAACGAGATTATTACGATTTGATTAAAAAATTCTCGGAGCGCAGCGGTGTGCCGGCGGTGTTGAACACGAGTTTCAACGAGAACGAACCGATCGTCGAGACGCCCGATCAGGCGGTAAATTGTTTCGTGCGCACAGACGTCGATGTGTTGGTGTTGGGACCTTTTGTGACGGTGAAGAGGGAGCAGGGAGCAGGGAGCAAGGAGCAGGGAGAACATCGAACGTTGAACCTGGAACCTGGAACCTGAGAGGCAGAGCCGACGGCGGGGGCGCCGTCGGCAGCGCCCGAGGCGGGCGCGCTCCCCAATTCAATCAACCGCGGAACGCTCACCTTCACCCTTTCCCTCTCCCCCGGATCGAATTATGAAGCACACGTTTACGGCGGTCATTAAACAGGATGAGGGATGGTGGATTGGTTGGGTGGAAGAGATTCCCGGTGTGAATTCCCAGGGCAAAACACGCGCCGAACTCCGTAAAAACCTGCGTTCAGCTCTCAAAGAAGCGCTGGAATTCAATCGCGCCGACGCCCTGTCGTCTGCCAAGAGCGATTACGAAGAAGAGCCGATCCTCGTGTGAAACGATTAGAGAGCCAACGGCGAGGGCGCCGTCGGCAGCGCCCGAGGCGGGCGCGCTCCCCAATTCAATCAACCGCGAAACGCTCAGCTTCACCCTTTCCCTCTCCCCTGGGAGAGGGAACTCACGTTAGCCGCGCAACATATCCCGCTCCAACGCTTTGCCCTTAGCTCCCTGCTCTTTGCTCCCTGCTCCTTGCTCTGCGTTCATCTGTGGTTGATAAAAGAAAGGGTGAATGGTCAAACAATTCCGCGTAAGTCGCGACGTCGTTGGCGGCGGGCCGGCGTCGGCGCGCTGCTGGCAGTCCTGCTCGCGACGGTCGCGATTGTCGCCGGATTGTATTGGGCGGAACCGCTGTTGACGATTGAGGACCCAATCGCAAAAGCCGACGCGCTGGTGATCCTGGGCGGCGAACCGTATTACCGGCCGCAACGGGCCCTGGAAATTTTCCAGCGCGGACTAGCATCGAGCATTGTGGTGAGCGGCAACGGAGACGCCGACGAGGTGCGGCGCTGGTTCAAGGCGAAAGGCGTGCCGGAATCGGTCATTCGCGTGGAGCCGAATTCGATCAACACGCAGCAGAACGCGCAATTCGCGGTTCCTTTGCTTCGCGCTCAACACTCGAAGCGCGTGATTATTGTCACCTCATGGTTTCATTCCCGGCGCGCGCGCGCGTGCTTTCGGAAGGCGGCGCCGGACATCGAGTTCATTTCGCTGCCCACAGTGGCGGACCGGCCCGGGACGCATTGGCCGAACCGATACGAACGCGCGATGGTCCTGCGCGAATACTTCAAGCTGGCCGGGTACTGGGTGCGGTATGGGGTCAACCCGTTTTGAGGGTAGCGCGGCCGCCACGGCTGCTCTGGTCGGCGCCCTCGCCGACCAGCATTGACTGGCAGTCTGCGCATCGGA
>QHPW01000319.1:4818-14819 GCA_003219675.1 Verrucomicrobiota bacterium | reverse complement strand
CGAGCTTTGGAGGACATAGGTATTGCCCGGCTGCGTGGCCAGCGTCAGCCGAAAAGCGCCATTCACCAACGGACGCGTTGGAACGAACCGCAGTGGTGGGTTTCCGTTCAACCGCGCGATGCCATTGCGGCGGATGCCGTTCACGGATGTGAACCGGCCGACGATGATGATTTGGCCGTCTTCCTGGATCGCCGCCGCGGCCACACTTCTCCCTCCGCGAGGCGCTATCACTCCCGATATTCCGCCGCCTGTATCGAACGTGTCGTCCAATGAGCCGTCTTCATTCAGGCGCGCAACACCGTTGCGGCCGGTGCCGTTGGCATTGTTGAAGTCTCCAGCAATCACAATCTTTCCATCGGATTGCGCCGCCAAAGCCGTGATCGTCCCGTTGGCTACGGCCAGTGGAAAGCCGGTGTCGAAAGAACCGTCTGCGTTGAGCCGGGCCAGCATCGCGACGCCTCCACCAACCACAGCCGCAAGAATCTTTCCGTCGGATTGAGCCGACAGGGCAGTAAGAGAGTCGTATCCCGTGGGAATGGGGACGCTGAAGTTGGCCTCCACCAAGCCGTCCGCGCCAAGTCGATTGATCCCAGAACCATCGCCGGCGAGGATTTTCCCGTCATTTTGGACTGCCAATGGATTTGGAATAAAACCTGGATTGAAGGTCGCTTCGATGTCTCCAATGGCATTCAATCTCGCCAGGCCGAAGTTTTGGCTGGCGATGAGCAATTTGCCATCCCGGCGAACAGCCATCGAACTGACATCCGGATACACGCCGCTCAACGGATCAAACCAATTCATTCCCGGATTAAAAGTCGGATCGGGCGATCCGTCCGGGTTTAAACGGGCGATGCCGGCAAGACTCACACCATTGACCGACATGAAAGTTCCGCCGATCACAACCTGGCCGTTGGCTTGCACAACCACGGCATTGATTGCGCCGCTCACTTCCAGGTTTGGGTCAAAGCTGAAGTCCAGGCTGCCCGGCCTTTCGCTGTCTAAAATCCTGAGTGTCGCCGTGGTTTGGACGCCAAGCGTGGCGCCACCGCTGGGATTGCTCAGCGTCAGATTCACGGTTTCGTCATCTTCCACCAGACCTTCACTGAGGATTGGAATGGTGACCGTTTTGGTGGTTTCGCCGGAGGCGAAATTGAGGGTTCCCGTTTGGGCGAGATAATCCGTTGCCGCTGTGCCGCTGCCGTTGCTGGTGGAATAATTGACGGTGATGGCGCCGCTCGTGTTTCCAATCCGCCTCACCGTGACAGTGGCGGTGCCCGCGTCTTCGCCGACCAAGAAGCTCGCGGACGCAAAATCGATGCTTCCGGAAGGAATATGCCGGTCTCCATTGAGCCGGGCGAAACCGGCGCGTGGAACCCCGTTGACTGAAGTAAACAACCCGCCGATCAACACATCGCCGTCGGGCGCCAGTCCGATTGCCTTCACAGGTCCGATTCCTCCCGGTGGACCGAATGTTCCCGCGTCATCGGCCGTGCCCGTTCCTGGATCGAAACTGGTGTCGATTGAGCCGTCAGCATTGAGCCGGGCGATTCCTCGGCGGTTAACGCCGTTAACTTCAGGGAAATCTCCGCCGACGATGACTTTGCCGTCCGGCTGCACCGCCATGCTCTGCACCGTTGAGAATATGCTGCCCCACGACCCGATGCGGATCGGGACAACGACGTCGAAGCTGCCATCCACGGAACCGTCCGTGTTCAGGCGGGCGATCCCTGGTCGGCTGACGCCGCTAACAGTGACGAAACGTCCCTGGATCAGGACCTTGCCGTCGGGCTGAACGACGATTGAGTTCAATCCGCCAACGCTGGCCGCCTTAAAGGCGGCGTCTTGAGAACCGTCCTGATTAAGTCTGATTACCCCGGCGTTGCCATCAGCATTGATGCCGTCACCATAAATGATGACCTTCCCGTCCGGCTGCGCAGCCAGAGAGTTATTGCAGCAAAAGTTGAAATTCGGGCTCGGATTGAAAGTGTCATCCAAACTGCCATTCGCATTGATCCGGGCGAGTTGATTGCGGGAATCGCCGTTCACTTTGCTAAAGTTGCCGGTAACGACCGTTTTGCCATCCGCTTGCGCTATGATGCCTACGACATCCCCATTCGGTCCGCTGCCTGGATTGTAGGTGGCGTCAAGTGAACCATCGCTGTTCAGTCGGGCCAGATTGGTTCGGCTGACGCCGTTCACTGACGTAAAGGAACCTCCCAAGAGAATCTTCCCATCCGTCTGCTGAGCCGCGCACTCAACGCATCCTCTGATGGTCAAAAGCAACGTGGGGTCGAGCGAACCATCCGCGTTGAGCCGGGTGATGGAGCATAAGTTCGGAGACACGACGATCACATGGCCGTCTGGTTGCGCGATGATCGAACCGGACGGGGAGGAAGCGAAATAATCAGAGAAGCTGACAGCGGCTGATGGAACAAAACCCAAATTCAAACTGCCTGGCCGTTCGTCGTCGAGGATGGTGACCTGAGCGCTCGCTTCCGCCAACACTGAGCCGGATGATGGATTGCGCAAGAGCACATAAAACTTCTCGTCGCTCTCGACCAGGGTGTCATCGAGAATCGGAATGGAAATCGTTTTGGTGCTTTCCAGCGGGCCGAAATTCAGGATGCCGCTCCGCGCGGTGTAATCCAAACCGGCAGCCGCGGTGTCGTCGCCCGTGAGGTAATCGACGGACATCGGGTTGGTAGTGTCTCCGTAGCGTTCCACCGTGATCGTCGCCACGCCGCCAGCTTCGCTCACGACTGGGGCAGACACGAAGTCGAACGCACTGAGGTTCGCGCTACCAGCAAAAAGGCGGACTACTTCACTGTGAGCGATGCCGTTGACATCGGTGAATGTGCCGTTAACCAGCACCTTGCCACCGGCTTGCGCGAGAAGGGCGGTTATCGAATCGAAACCCGAGCCCGGATTGGATGTGGGATCGAGCGAGCCGTCTTCGTTGAGCCGGGCGATGTGATTGCGCGGGACGTTATCGACCTGGGAAAACGATCCTGCGATGACCACCTTGCCGTCGCCCTCAACAAGCACTGACAAGACTTCTCCATTTGCCCCGCTGCCGACGATGAAGCTTGCGTCCAGAGAACCGTCGGCATTCCGCCGGGTGATGCAATTTCTCGGTGAACCGCTTGGCGTTTGATAGTAGCCCCCGACCAGCACCTTTCCGTCGGACTGGATAACCACGGAATTGACGTGCCCATTCGTGTCGGGTCCCGGATCGAAACTCGTATCGAGCGAACCGTTCGAGTTCAGTCGCGCCAGGTAGCTCCGGGACGTGTTATTGAATTTTGTGAACAGGCCGCCGATGACGAGCTTACCATCCGGTTGAATCGCGACCGAACGAACCCAATAGTCCGCGCCCCTGCCCGGATTAAACGTGGCGTCCAGGGTGCCGTCCGCGTTCAGCCGGGCGATCCGATTCCGGTTGACACCATTCACGATGGTAAAATCTCCGCCGATGACGAGCTTGCCGTCCGGCTGTACTACCGTCGAGAAAATGAGTCCGTTTTGGACGGCTGGGTTGAAGCCGGCGTCGAGCGAACCATCCAGGCTCAGTCGGGCGAGGTTGGTGTGGCCGAGGCCGTTTACCGAAGCGAACCAGCCTCCGATGAGAATTTTCCCGTCCGTTTGAACCGTGATCGAGTTGACGGTCTCGCCGTTTTGTCCGACGCGCACATTGAAGTTTTCATCCAATGAACCGTCCGCGTTAAACCGTGCTATCCGATTGTGAACTGCGCCATTAACCAGATTAAAGTCTCCGCCGATGAGCAATTTGCCATTTGTTTGCGCGGAGAAAGAGAGGATCGAACCAGGGTTTCCGGATTGGTCAACGGCCACCGACACCGAGCTGAACGTGCCATCGAGGACGACCGGTCTTTCGTTGTCCTGGATCGTCACCACGGCTGTGCTCGGAGCGCCGAGGATGACGCCCGAAGTCGGATTGCTCAAAGTGACCTGAAATGTTTCGTCCCCTTCCACCAATCCATCGTCGAGGATCGGAATCGTGATCGTTTTGACTGTTTCCTGCGGACCAAAAGTCAGCGTGCCGCTTTGCGCTGTATAGTCCAACCCGGCGGTCGCAGTGAGGTTGCTCGTCGCGTAATCCACCGTGATGGTTCCGCTGCTTTCCCCGGCTCGTTCCACCGTGACCATCAAGGTTCCGCCATTTTCCATGATCCAGTAACCCGGCGCGCCAAATTCGAGGCTGTGACAATTCGAGCAACCTCCAACGACCGGCTTTTCGTTGTCGTGAATCCTCAGACTGATCGTTTTCTGCGCGGCCAAAACTGCACCGCCAGTCGGATTGACCAACGCCAACTCCACACTCTTGTCGCCGTCCACCGCGGGATCGTCGAGGATGGGAAAGTTGATCGTCTTGTTGGTTTCGCCAGCGGCGAAATTCACCGTACCCGATTGTGCCGTGTAATCCAATCCCGCTACGGCGCTGCCGTTGTTGCTCGTCGCGTAATCCACCGTGATGGTTCCGCTGCTTTCCCCGGCTCGTTCCACCGTGACCATCAAGGTTCCGCCATTTTCCATGATCCAGTAACCCGGCGCGCCAAATTCGAGGCTGTGACAATTCGAGCAACCTCCAACGACCGGCTTTTCGTTGTCGTGAATCCTCAGACTGATCGTTTTCTGCGCGGCCAAAACTGCGCCGCCAGTCGGATTGACCAACGCCAACTCCACACTCTTGTCGCCGTCCACCGCGGGATCGTCGAGGATGGGAAAGTTGATCGTCTTGTTGGTTTCGCCAGCGGCGAAATTCACCGTACCCGATTGTGCCGTGTAATCCAATCCCGCTACGGCGCTGCCGTTCGTCGTCGTCGCGTAATCGACGGTGAAGGCCAGGCTGCTGTCCCCGCGTCGGCGCAAGGTAACAGCCGCAGTTCCTGCGTTTTCACTCGCGTTGAATTCTGCGGCGGCAAATTCGACCGCGGCAGGTGCGTTGAGAATGTTCAGCACTGCGGTTCGTTCAGCGCCCACCCCAATTCCGCCACTCGCCCCGGTAAGAGTCAGGTTTACCGTTTCGCTGCCCGCATTGAAATTGTGTTCGAGCACTGGAACGGCGAACGTCTGTGTCGTTTGACCGGGGCCAAAATAGAGCGATCCGGATTGGGGCCAGTAATCCAGTCCTGCCACAGCCGTGCCATCGCTTGTCATGAAGTTCACCGAGCCGGAATTCATGCCCGCCACCGACCGGATGACGGTGATGATCACGCTGCCGCCAAACTCGTTCACTTCGTAGTTGGGCGCGCTGAATTCCACGACGCTATCCTGACCCAAAATAGTCAGCGTGGCGGTCTTTTGATTGCCCAAGGCCGCGCCGGGCGAAGGATTGCTGAGGATCAGATTCACCGTTTCGTTCGGCTCGACCAGACTGTCGTTGGCGATGGGGATCGAAAAATAGGATGTGACGGTTTCACCAAAGCGGAAGTCAAGGTTGAGCGTGCCGGACTGCGAGGTGTAATCCAGTCCGGCTGTGGCCGTGCCGTCGCTGGTGGCGTATTGGACCGATACTGAGTCGAACCAACCACCCGTTCGGGTCACGCCGATGGTCGCGCTTCCGTCCGATTCGTTGACCGTGAAGTTGGGCGCGCTGAATTCTAAAACGCTGGTGTTGTCCATAATGGTCAGTACGATTTGGTTCGTGGGACTGAGCACGGCCCCGCCGGTAGGATTGCTCAAAGTTACAAGCACCGTCTCGTCGGGCTCAATCAGACTGTCCCGGAGAATTGGAATGACGATCGTCTTGAACCATTCACCAGGACCAAAGGTGAGGGTTCCCGATTGCGCAATGTAGTCCAGACCCGCCGTGGCTGTGCCGTTGCTGGTGGAGTAACTGACCGCATTCGTGGTGACGGTGTTTGTGCCACCGGACCTGAGAACACCGATGAAAATGTTGGTCGGCGCTTCCATCACCGTCCGACCTGGTCCCTCGAAGGAAAACACGGTGCTGGCCGACTGGGCGCCCGCCGAGAAATTGCCCGCCAAAATGGCAGCGAACACGAACCACACAGCCAAAGCGGCTTGGCGTCGAGTGAAAAGGGCCGTCAAAGCGACGATCCGATGGGCAGGAACCAAGAACGTTTTCATACTCATATGCTCCAGAGCGGGGGAGGTGCTCTACGGATGTACACGTCGCGAACAGGCCAGTTCTTTCAAGAATTCTGATTTTTCTGCGGGTCATTGTGACTCAATGAGACGGCTTGATTTTCAGCGTAGTTCGGCTGCCGGATTCAGATGGACACACAGTTTCACCCTTCGATCACGACCGTCCGTTCGAGCGCGAATTCGAGGGCATCCAAAAATTCGAGCCGATCTCCCGCATGCATGAGAGTCAGGTGGACATCCTGCACGTGGGCCGGAACGAAAAGGACGGCGGCTTCCAGCCTGCAAGTTGCGCGGGTATCCGTGCCCGCAGTTCCCGAAGACCCGGCCTTTCAACGAGCGAGACCGGCGGCAAGGACGCCGCCTGAACCGGCAGGCGAGACGCCTGCCCTACGACCTGAGACCTACGTCCCGAAAACCATCCGTAGCGAGATTCGTCAACGCGGCCGGCTGCCGCTCAATGAATGCCTGCGCATCAGCCTGTCGCTGACCACCGCACTGGAGCACCTGCACAAACACGGCCTGATCCACCGCGACATCAAACCGTCGAACATCATCTTTGTGGACGGCATGCCGAAGCTGGCCGACCTCGGAATGGTGGCGAGCGTGGATGCGACGCTCTCGTTCGTCGGCACGGAAGGATTCCTGCCGCCCGAAGGTCCGGGCACGACGCAGGCGGACATCTACAGTCTGGGAAAAGTTCTCTACGAAGTGAGCATGGGCCGGGATCGTTTGGACTTTCCTAAACTGCCGCCGAACCTTGACCAAAGCTCGGACGCTGAAGGTCTGCTCGAACTGAACGATGTTACAAAGCGGCAGATCGGTCAAGCGATTGCGAACGGTAGAGCATCGGCTCGCCATCGCAACCAAAGTGGGACTTGTCGCGGCCGCAATCGCTCTCGTGACGGCGGTTGGTTATTTCGGCGCGATTCGACAAGCCCAACGCGCTCGCAACGCGGAAGAAAAGCTGGCCCGGCAACTCTACGCGTCCGACATGAACCTGGCGCAGCAGGCGTGGGACAAAGGCAACGTCCGGCGCGCGCTGGAATTGCTGGAGCTACATCGGCCGCGCAAAATCGACCGCGAAGATTTGCGTGGCTTTGAATGGTTTTATTTCTGGCACCTCTGTCGCCAGGACGATGCGCTCCAGACCTTTCCAAGTGAGGCGCGAGGCATCACCAAACACTTTATCTCCGTGGCTCTCTCGCCGAATGGCAAGACGTTGGCCAGCGAAAGTCCGGACGGCAAGGTGATCGTTTGGGACATTGCTTCGATGTCGAGACTGGCGACGCTCAGCGCACATACTGCCGGGTGGAGTCATGCTCTTACTTTTTCTCCCGATGGCCAGTTGCTGGCGTATATAAGCGATTTCGACGCCATAGAACTCTGGGATGTTGGAGAAAGGCAGGTGCGTGCAATTTTCGCAACGCACGGGGATGGAGTGGGCCCCGTTGCGTTTTCACCTGATGGGACGAGGCTCGCCACCGGATGCGGAGACAACAACTTAAAACTGTGGGACGTTGCGACCAAAGAATTGATCAGCACCTTCAGCGGAGACGGACCAATCTTTTCGGTAGCTTTTTCGCCCGACGGCAAGATGGTCGCGGCGGGAAATCGCGATAGCACGATCAAGCTTTGGTTGGTGATCGGCAATTTTGATAAGAAGGTGACAGTTTGGGATGTGGCCAGCGGTCAGGAACTGGCCGTCCTCAAGGGGCATCAGGCTGCCATCGAGTCGGTGACGTTTTCCCCCGATGGCACCATCCTCGCCTCGGCCAGTGTCGACAACACCGTGCGGCTGTGGCGGGCTGCGACACGCGTGGAAGCCGACGTTGGCGCGAGAGTGAAATAGAGTTCAGACAAAAAGGAGGCGGCCCGGAGACGTTCGTCCGTTTTGCGCACGCATCCTGCGTACGGGTTCCGCGGCATCCCTGCCGCGTGAGGGTGCATCTTCTTGACACTGCCCCCGACTCGACTGGCACCGCGGAGCGCCGATCTCCGATCCGGCGCGTTTCGGGGTGCTTTTGAATACCTGCCGGGTCGGAGACCGGCGCTCCGGGGTAGCGTCAAGATCCGCCTGCCGCGTCACGACTGCGCAATTTCCCTTGTGAACCGCAAGGTCAGCCGCGATAACTTCTGCGGCCCATGAACGCTTTGGAAGAATTGGAGTGGCGCGGGTTGATCGCCGATTGCACGGACCGGGACGAGCTGAATAAAAAGGTCAGCTCTGCGCCCATCACGCTTTATTGCGGCTTCGACCCTACCGCCGACAGCCTGCACGTCGGCAATCTCGTGCCGCTGCTTGCATTGCGCCGGTTCCAACTCGCCGGACATCATCCCATCGCCGTCGCCGGCGGGGCGACCGGGTCCATCGGCGATCCCAGCGGTAAAACGGCCGAGCGAAAATTGCTTGCGAAGGAGACGATTGCCGCAAACATCGCCAACGTGAAGGCCCAACTGCGCCGGCTGCTCGACTTCGACGCTAAAACCAATCCCGCGCGGCTCGTCGATAACGCGTCGTGGACCACCACCGTCAGCTATCTCGATTTTCTGCGCGACATCGGCAAGCACTTTTCCGTCAATCAAATGATCCAGAAAGAGAGCGTGCGCGCCCGGATGGAGGACCGCGAAGTGGGCATCAGTTACACCGAGTTCAGCTACATGCTGCTGCAGGCGTATGATTTTTACGTGCTTTGCCGCGATGAAAACTGCGAGCTGCAAATCGGCGGCAGCGATCAATGGGGCAACATCACCGCCGGCATCGACCTTTGCCGCAAGAAACTCGGCAAACAGGTTTATGGCCTGACACACCCGCTGATTACCAACGCCGACGGCACGAAGTTTGGAAAGACCGAGGCGGGCAGCGTGTGGCTCGATCCGAAGAAGACGAGCGTCTATAAGTTCTATCAGTTCTGGATCCGCACCGGCGACTGCGATGTCATTCGGTACCTGAAATATTTCACCTTCCTGTCGCGCGAAGAAATTGAAGCGCTCGAGGCGGAGCACAAGGAGAAACCCGAGACTCGCGCCGCGCACCGAGGACTGGCCAAAGCAGTGACCGATCTGGTGCACGGCTCCGGCGCGACAGGCGAAGCCATTCGCGCGAGCGAGATTCTTTTCGGTGGCGGGCTGGAGGGCATCTCTGAAGGCACGTTTGATGAAATCGTCGGCGAAGTGCCGACCCAGGAGATCGAGAAAGCTGAACTGGACGGCGTCGGTTTACCGCTGGTGGAGTTGCTGGTCCGTTCGGGCTTGTGCCCCAGCAAGGGCCAGGCACGAAAGGATCTGGAGGGCGGCGGCGTTTCGGTGAACAACGCCCGCGAGAGCAATGTGAAACGCGCCATCACGACGAATGATTTGTTGTTCGGCAGACATCTGCTCCTGCGCAAAGGCAAGCGCAATTACGTGGTCGTGACGGCGAAGTGACTTCGCGTGGGTCAATCGGGCAATCCGAAGCGCGCAGCCCTGAAGGTTGCGCGCTCGGCGGCGCCGGGAAGCTCCTTCCCCCTCTCCTGGGGGAGAGGGCTGGGGTGAGGGCGAGCGTTTCCTCCCAATCCCATTTTCCGAGCCGGAGGCGCATAGAAATTAGCGTCACGACGGTCCGCCTCCTCACGTCGGCGGCTACGATTCAAGTCGGCTCCTAATTGGCTGGTCGTGTCTTGCGGAATTTTTCCTCCGTTTCCATGAGGCTGAGCCGACGCTGCGCCGCGAAGGCTTGAGGGGATTGAGGGTAAAGTTGAATGAGCCGCTTTAGCGCAAGCACGGCGGCGTCCTGATTCTGCTGATACTTGATCCGCCAGGCTGCGACGAGCGCCAGCCATTCGGCCGGCTTTTGGTCTGGCGGATCGGGCATGGCCAGCAGAAGTTCCACTTGT
>QHPW01000319.1:1684-4800 GCA_003219675.1 Verrucomicrobiota bacterium | reverse complement strand
TCGGCGAGCAGGATTGCGAATCTTTCACGCGCCTCGGCGTCGTTTGGATTCCTGCGCAGCTTTTCAACCCACTTATCGGCGAGTGCCTTGACTTCCAACGGACTCATTTCCGCGGTTTGACCGTCAGGCGTCAGGTTCAGATCCTGGTGCAGGGCGGGGAGCCTGAAAGTTTTCGGTTTCTGTTGCTCGAGAAGCTCCTCGCGCGAGGCGGGCAGTTGATCGATGCGCAATTGGGCCATCCTGGCGAAGTGTGTGCCGGGCCATCGTTGACAGATCAGCTTGAGCGCGCTTCGGGCGTTTGCCGGGTCCGCGCCCGGTTTCAGGTGCCAGTCCGCCAGCCGGTGCAGCGCCAGCGAGATTTGGACGTCGGAAATGTTCGGCTGCTCGCAAAGCTCGCGAATCGTCCGATCTGCTTCCGGGAGGTCGCCGAAATGGTTGGCATAGAGTTCGGCCAGCATCAACCAGCCGTCGAAATCCTCCTCGGATTTCTCCAGTTCCTGGAGGACCTCAAGTTCCGCGTCCTTGTATTTCCCGAATTTAATCCTTGCGATCGCGCGGGAGTAACTGGTCAGGACCTTCTTTTTTTCCGTCAACGGCAACGTCAAATGCACAATCGGCTGCAGCCACACCAGGAGCGCAAGGCCGAGTCCGCCGGCGCCCAGCAGGTAAACCATCAGACTTGCGACCGGCAGGAGCAGAGTGCTCCAGAAAATGAACTGGGCCTTGAACTCGCCGCGGTCCTGCGCCTGGCCAGCGATGCCGGCCAGCAGCCAGCCAAAGGTTATCGCTGCCCAGTAAGAGCTGGTGATCATCAAAACCGGCGCGCAGCTCTGAACCAAGAGGCGGCCCCAGTCCCCGCCGCGGGACTTTGCCAACGCAATTTCGGGAATCAGGATCGGCATTCCGGGCACGAGTCCGCCGTTGATCGCGACCCAGAACACAACCGGCAGCGCCAGTCCTTTGCCGGCCCACTGAAGAAACTGTTGGCGAGCGGTCGGGACCGCCGGTGCAAACAGGCGCAGCCAATATTCGCGGCTGAGCAACGCGAACATCGCGACGACCGGAAGCGCTGACAGCATGGCTAGCCTGGATTTTTCACAGCCGGCGTAGCCGCAACCAACAAGTAGTGCCACGGGCGTCCCGCCCGTGAGCCTCTGCCTTTTCTGAAACACACGTGCGGGACGCCCGTGCCACTACGACGCGGATAGAAATGGCGATCAGGATGGTCCACCTCCTCACGTTGGTGGCTACGGGGTGTCGTGATTTCATGCGGAGTAAGAAATCCCCGCTCTTAGCGCGTTCGCGCGCGTTTTTTGCCCAGTTCGTTCATCAGCGCTTTCAACGGCAGGGTGTTGATGACGTCGGCTTTGGTAAGCCATCCCTTGCGCGCAATACCGGCGCCGAGGCGGAGGAAGCCGGCGTGCTCGTTGCGGTGGGCATCGCAATTGATGACGCATTTGACGCCTTTGGATTTCGCGTAAGGCCAGAGGCGCCAGTCCAGATCGAAGCGATACGGGCTGGCGTTCAGTTCAATCCAGGTGCCGGTCCCGGCGCAGGCGTCGAGAACGGCCTGCTGGTTGACCTTGTAAGGCTCGCGTTCCAGCAGCAACCGGCCGGTCAGATGACCGAGCATGTGGACGCGCGGATTTTCGGCGGCGCGGATGATGCGGTTGGTCATTTCCGCTTCGCTGTAAGTGAAGCCTTGATGAACGCTGGCAACGACAACGTCCAGTTGGTCCAGGAGGTCGTCGGGGAAATCGAGCCGGCCGTCGGCCAGAATGTCCACTTCGCTGCCAGTGAGCAGGCGGAACCCGCTGTCCTCTTCGGCGAAGCGTCCGTTGATCTCCTTCACCGCCTTGAGCTGATCGCGCAGGCGTCCGGCATCGAGGCCATTCGCGACCACGGAAGACTTCGAATGGTCGGTAACAGCCCAATAGTCGCAGCCCAACTTGCGGCCATCGCTCCAGTTCGAGTGATTGTGCAGCGATCCTTTGAGGTCGGTCCATTCGATCAGCTTCGGCAATTCGCCTTTCTCAGCAGCGGCAAACTCGCCTTTGTCCTCGCGCAATTCGGGCGGGATGTAAGGCAGGTCGAGTTTCTGGAAAATTTCTTCCTCGGTCCGGCAGTGCACAAGCCGCTTCGGGTCGCGCGTTTCCTCCTTCGATTTGAACAGGCCGTATTCGTTGAGGCGCAACCCGCGTTCGATCGCCCGTTGGCGCAGGACGATGTTGTGTTCCTTGCTGCCTGTGAAATACGTCAACGCGTAGGGAAACTCGGCATCGCTCACCACGCGCAGGTCGGCCTGGACCCCGCCTTGCAAGATCACGCTCGCTTTGGTGTCGCCTTTGGCGCTGACCCTCGCAACGCCGGGTTGGCTGGTGAAAAACTCGATGACGGTCGCCGGTTTCCTGGACGAGACCAGGAAGTCGATGTCGCCGATCAATTCCTTGTGCCGCCGGACGCTGCCGCCGGTGCTGCAGCGGATCACGTCAGTATGCCCGCGCAGGCTGTCGAGAATCGGTTCGGCCACGGCCAGCGCGTCGCTCAACAAATGCCGGGAGGCATAAGTGCGCTTGAAGCGGATGCCTTCGAGAATTCTGGTCTGGGTTTTCTCGCCGAAACCTTCGAGGTTGGCGACCTTGCCCGCGTTGCAGGCGGCTTCGAGCTGTTCGAGGGTTGCGATGCCGAGCTTGTCATTCAACGCCTTGATCTTCTTCGGGCCGAGGCCGGGGATTTGCAGCATTTCGACGAGGCCGGGCGGCACGGAGGCCTTCAACTCATCGTAGTAAGTCAGGGTTCCGGTGGTGACCAGGTCGGTGATTTTCTTTTGGAGCGCTTCGCCGATGCCTTTGATTTCGCCGAGGCGATTCTCCGCGACGAGCTTCTCCAGCGGCTCGGCCAGGCTTTCGAGCGCGCGGGCCGCATTGGCGTAGGCGCGGGTCTTGAACGGGTTCTCCCCCTTGAGTTCGAGGAGAATGCCGATCTGGTTCAGGATCTCCGCCACCCGGTCTTTGTCCATGCCGCGAATATGAATCTGCCGGCCGAAACTGCAAAGTTCAAAGTCGGTAAAGGTGGCGCATCCAGTGATCTTTCCATGAACCGGAAAGTGGCACAGG
>QHPW01000319.1:0-1534 GCA_003219675.1 Verrucomicrobiota bacterium | reverse complement strand
AAAGGGATTTCCCATGAACTTGGGTGGGGCGAGATTCCGTCGAGCCCTAATTTTCCGGCGTGGGGAAAGATCAGGGCTCGACGGAGTTTCGCCCCACCGTTCGTGGCCCCGCTCCGCGATTCTGGAATCATGTTCGCTCCCCATGAACCCGGAGAACATCCAACGCCGAACACCGAATGACAGCGCGAATCCTCTCTCACTTCGGCGTTCGGTTTTCGATGTTGGATGTTCGATGTTTTCCCTCGGTTCAGGCGTTTCAACGCGCGAATTTTCCCCAGCGAGCCAATTTCATCACGCTTTTAGCCGGGTTCATCTCAAGAAAGCGGGGTTTCATCTCAATTCAGCGGCGCTGTCGCACTGCCTGGTGGACTGTGAGCCAGCACCCCGACATGGGTGCCCTCGTAGGAAAACTCGACTTGCGCATGAACAGTCATTTGGACAGCGTTGCGGATTGGGCGTCCTTGGCGCGAGACGCTCGGTACCGTTCGCTCGAGCTGGCGCTGCTAATGAATCGCCTCCCATCACGCCGACGCTGTCTGGAAGAAAAGACGCCCGGCCTGCGAAAGCTCAAAACCGTCTCCAGACAGCCAGGAGTGTGTTGGAAGTCTGTAGCGGCGGGCATCCTGCCTGCCGTAGAGCCGAGGCTTCCAGCCCGGCGGAGCATCATATCGCCCGCGCTGAGACCGCGGAATTTCTCGGTTCCCCGGTGTTCGGACATCTGTTCCGGGCGGCAGGATGCCGCCCTCTACGGCAGGCGTGGACGCCCGCCGCTACGAGGGGGTGCATCTTGACACTACTCCCGGAGCGCCGGTCTCCGACCCGGCAGGCATTCAAAAGCACTCCGAAACGCGCCGGATCGGAGATCGGCGCTCCGCGGTGCCAGTCGAGTCGGGGGCACTGTCAAGATGCGGCCGCTACGAGGATTCAAACAGCCGTTCAGTGGCCCAGATGTCGCTGCGGTGCTATAAATGCCGCTCCGGTACTATCGCCTGCGGTGGATTCGAGAGCGCGCGTCCCGGAACATGCCCGCGTTGCTGGTGAGGTTGACTCGGACCTCCCGTCTGGTCGAGCAACAACTCAAGTGTAAACTTTAGAGCGGCTTTTGGCGTCCTGAAAGCACGAACGGCTTGAGCAAATTTGGATTGCGACTACTTTGTCTGGGTTGTGAAATCATTCTGTCGCGCGCTGATCTTGATATTATGCTTGGTCAAGCTTAAGGCAGCCGAAACTATCTATTTTCTGGTGGCCGAGCCTCCGGGTAGAGTGGTAGGCCATGATTCGTATGTGCTCCCGTTGTCGAAACAAGAAGATATCGATCACGCGCGCTACCTCATCTCGCTAGGGCGTTCAGTCTTCGTGGATCCCCCTAAAGCGGCGCTCGTGGTGGCGAAGGTTGCTCCCGGAAAGCATGGTATCAATCGGGATTACCTCAATCCGAGTTTCCCGGAATGGTCCTGGCATGTTGTCGAATTCCGCGGATTTGGCGATGCCACAATCGAGATTCTGGATGGGGCTCCCACCGAAGTCGAGAATG
>QHPW01000317.1 GCA_003219675.1 Verrucomicrobiota bacterium | reverse complement strand
GCACCGACAACGAGATCGAGTTTGTTGTCCCCGTTGAAGTCGCCCATTGTCACGGAATACGGGCTTGGATTCACCTCATAGGTGCGAACGGCGAAAAACCTGGGCATGGGACACGTTTGAGCCAGGGACAGTTTGCTGTAGAAAGGATTACTGACCAGGATCACAGCCGCGACGATTGCTGGAGGCAATGCCACAATTCTCATCCGTCGCGGATTCACTTGGTTTGTCTATCTCATAGCAAGTTTCTTGCGAAGGGTCAAGAGCAATGCGAGGAAAGCGTAACCAGTTGCCGGAGCCAACGCGACCCTGTGCCACGGATCGCCCCGGCGCGCGCCTTTCGCCAAACCTTTCGCGCGGCTCTACAACCTGCGGCGGCAATCACGCGGGTCACAGACCACCGACACAACAATCGCTTCTACTTCTCCACCGTCACATCGCCGCCGACGACGCGTTCGAGGTGGCCGTGCTGGGTGCGGAGCAATAACGCGCCGTCGGCATCCAGCGACTCGGCCCGGCCCTGGACGCGGCGATCACCGACCTGGATGATCACGTCGCGGCCGAGGGTATTGCAGCGCTCCTCCCATTCGTCCGCCACGGCTTCAAATTCGCCGGAGCAGACACGCGCGTAGTCGCGGTCCAGTTCGCGCAGGATTTCCGCCGCCAGTCCGGCGCGGTTCAGTGTTTCGCCGGTCTCGATCCTGAGCGAAGTGGCCGATTTGCGGAGGTCGGACGGAAATTCACTCGCGCTGAGATTCACGTCCACACCGATGCCGAGGATGACATACTTCACCCTGTCCAGTTCGGCGCTCATTTCGGTGAGAATGCCGGCGATCTTTTTGCCCCGAAACGCGAGGTCGTTCGGCCACTTGATTTCCGGCGTCAGGCCCGTCCGGGACCGGATCGCGCGCACCAGGGCGGTCGCCGAGGCGATGGTCAGCCGGGTGACCGCTTGCAGGCGGAGCCTGGGCCGCAGGAGCAGGGAAAACCAAAGTCCCTTTCGCGCCGGCGACACCCATTTGCGGCCGAGACGTCCCCGGCCTTTGGTTTGCGATTCGGCGAACACCACCACGCCCTCCTTCACGCCGTCGCGCGCCAGCTTTTCGATGACATCGTTGGTGGAAGTCGTTTCCTGGAAAACGCGAATGTCGCGCCCGACGCATTTCGTCTGGCCGAGGCGCGAGAGCAGATCGTCGGCATGCAAAACGTCCGGCACGGTGAGCAGCCGATAACCGTTGTGCGGGCTGGCCTCGATGTCGTAACCGAGGGAACGGAGTTCCTCGATTCGCGCCCAAACCGCCGCCCGGCTGATGCCCAACTGCTGCGAGAGTTCCGCGCCCGAAACGCCGCCGCCGGCGCCGCGAAGCGCGGTCAGAATCTCAGAGTCGATGGTCAAAGTTCGAAGTCCAGCGCGATGTCCACGGCGCGCGCGGAATGGGTGAGCGCGCCGACGGAAATGTAATCGACGCCGGTTTCCGCAATTTGCCGGACGCTCGCGAGATTCACGCCACCGCTGGCCTCGGTTTTCGCGCGGCCTTTGGCCTGTTGAACCGCCACACGAAGCTGCACCAGATTCATGTTGTCGAGCAGGATGATGTCCGCGCCGGCCTCCAAAGCCTGCTCGACCTGATCCAGGGTGTCGGCTTCGACCTCGACTTCGCGGCCCGGATATTTTTCGCGGGCACGCCTGACAGCGGCGGCGATGGGATTGGGGGGCTGGTTTCGCAACGCGGCCAGGTGGTTGTCCTTGATCAGCAGATGGTCGAACAGACCGATGCGATGGTTGTGACCGCCGCCGCAAGTCACGGCGTATTTCTCCAGCCGCCGAAGCCCGGGCGTGGTCTTGCGGGTATCGAGGATTCGCGCGCGGGTCTTTTTAACCGCGTCCACGAACTGACTTGTCAGCGTCGCAATGCCGGAGAGCCGCTGCGTGAAATTAAGCGCGACGCGTTCCGCGGTCAGAATCGCCTGAGCCGGACCGTCGACCTGCAACAGAGGGCAGCCCGCCTTCACGGGGTCGCCATCTGTGGCCGCGCGCGTGATTCGAAGGGCGGGCGAAAGTTCGCGAAACGCAGCCTCGGCCACCGGCAAACCCGCAACCACCAGAGGCTCGCGCGCGATCATCACAGCCTTCGCGACGGCGTTCGGAGGCACGGTCGCCAGAGTGGTGATGTCGCCGGCGCCGACGTCTTCGGCCAGGGCGAGTTGCACGGCGTGGCGGATCTCTTCGTCCGAGAGCGATTCCATCATTTCGAGCATGGCGCGCCGCGGCAATTCGATGAAGCAAAAAATGTTTCAACCGGATTTTCGCGGAAGCAAATTTGACTTTCAGAAAATCGGGTTCAGGAACAGTATGGCGGCGTGACCAGACGATCCAGTTGCTTTGGCCGGCGGCGGGCTGCTCTGCTCTTATTGCTGGTCTGCCTCCTGGCGACTCGGTGGTGCCCCGCGTCCGGCAGCGAAGCCAACGCCGGCAGCGCGAAATGGGAAGCCGCGATTGCCGCCTTTGAATCGGCGGACAAAACCAATCCGCCGCCACGCGATGCGGTCCTGTTTGTGGGCAGTTCGAGCATCCGCTTGTGGAAAACGCTGGCGCAGGATTTCCCTGAGTGGAAGGTCATCAACCGCGGCTTCGGCGGGTCCGAAATCGCAGATTCGATCGCCTTCGCAGACAGGATTGTCCTGCCTTACCGGCCGAAGACGATTGTGCTTTACGCCGGCGACAACGACATCGCCGGGGGAAAATCGCCGGAGCAGGTCTTCGCCGATTTCAAGGCGTTCGTTCAAAGGACTCGTCCGGCGCTGCCAAAGACGAAGATCTCGTTCATTTCCATCAAGCCAAGCCGGGCGCGCTGGCGTCTGGCAGAAAAAATCCAGGCCGCAAATCAGATGATCAGGAATTTTTGCGGGCAAAACGACAGCCTGATTTACATAGACGTATTCAATCCCATGCTCGGTGCAGACGGCAGGCCGCGGGCTGAATTGTTCGTGGAGGACCAGTTGCACATGAACCCCAAGGGGTACGCGCTCTGGAGCGGGATCATCAGGCCGTGTTTGGAAAAGTAAGGTGCGTTTGCAGCGGCGTCGCGGTGTCTCGGCAGAGCGCCGCTGCTGTTCTTCCACGAATTGCCGAGACGCCGCGACGGGGAGGCGGTTCATGGAGAAGTCTCCTTTCGTTTTTCGCATGCGCTGGCACCATGAACCGGGTGGGGCGTGACTCCGTCGAGCCCGGATCTCCAAAGAACAGTAAATCAGTTAAACCAACGAACTCCGTCGTCCCCACGGCGTCAACCATATTGGCTGAGCGATTCAGCCCGTTGCGGCACGTCGAAACACAAGGATGGTTCGAGTTGCCACAATCAAGAACTGACCCCCAGACCCAGCTCCGAACAGGCAAGATGCCTGCGCCACTACAGATCCTCCTGCTCATGGTTTGTCTGATTTGTCCTCGGCCCTGGCACGAGTGAAGGCGTCCTTGAACGCTTTTTCAAGATCTGCAACGGCCGCTTCGGCGCCTGCCTTGAATTCCTGCCACTTCTCCGCGCTGCTGTTCTTCATTTGTTTCAGTTGTTCCAGCTTTTCCGCGGCCGCTTGTTTATGTCGCTCGAGTTGATTAAGAGTGTTGGCCCATTGGGACCTGGCCCCGGCGCCCGCTTGTTCGGACTTCGCCTTCAGATCGGACAGTTGTTGCTCGAAGGCGGTCATTTTGTCCGCGAGACTCTTTTGCAACTGTTCCTTTTGCTGAACGAAATGGGCGACGGTCGAGGTCACTGCGTCTTCGGCCCGCTGTCTTAAATGCTCCACGCCGCCGGCGGGAGTGTTGGTCGGACCCGCCCGCGTTTCGTGTTTCTTTTCACATCCCCCCAGCGCCAACGTCAGCGCCCAAGAGAGTATGGCGGTTCGAATGTTCCGGTGTCTCATGCTCTTCCTTTTACCCGGAAGACCGCAAGATGCACTACAATTTGGCGGTGCCCTAATTTCAAAACCTGAGACTGTAGCGGCGCTCTATGAGCGCCGTTCTCGGCGGTCATAGACCGCCGTTACAGCAAATCAGGACACTGCCTACAATTTGGCGAGCCGAAGACGGCGCCCAAAAAGGCGCGGGGGTGGAAAGCGCCTCGGCTTTTGCGGTTTTTACGGCGGTAACGCGAAACCCACAAGGTCTTTGGTTTGTCCGGCGAACATGTTGATAGAGTTCAGCCTTCAGGCTGTTCCGGGCCGCCAACATGCTAAGTGGTCTGTTTCACAAATACGCACATGTTCGCGGCAATGGATTTTGGGCGGAGGCCAGGCGCGAGCGACGAGCATATCCCGCAGTGGATCCGTGAGGAGCGAGCAACGACGCCTTCGGCCAAAAGACATGCCGCCCTCCGGGTTGCGCCCAATTTGGCCCGTGGCTTCGTTGCTCGGTCGGTCGAGTATCGCTGCGGATACACTCCCTCCCTCGCGCCTCGCCACGGGCCAAATTGGGCGCAACGAACGTGTGCCTATTTGTGAAATAGACCACCAAGCATGAACTCCAACGCTTCACGTTCGCAAAAGGGGCGCTGAAAATTTTGCTGAATTAAACGGCGCTCTCGGGCATCTTAACTCCATGGCCAACATCATCGTTCCTCCGGACTGGCATATCCCGGAACGGCTCGCGACACCGGAATGGGTGTTTTGGAATCGCCGGCATTTTCTCAGGCAACTGGGCTTCGCGGGCGCAGGTGCGCTGGCGGTGCCGCTGGCCGGCTGCGCCAAAGCCGAAACACCCGAAACCACCAGCAAAACCAACGGCGCCGCCAACGCCGCAACACCCTCCGGGGCCTATCTGGCGGCGCGCAACCCGGAGTTCAGCCCGAGCTGGACGCTGACCAACGAAAAAGTCGCCGGCCGATACAACAATTTTTACGAGTTCACACTGAGCAAGGATGTCTATCGTTACGTGGACAAGTTTGTGACCGCGCCCTGGCGGATTCAAATCGGCGGGCTGGTGGAGAAACCGATGACCGTGGATGCGATGGAACTGGTGGAGCTGTTCGGCCTGGAGGAGCGCGTTTATCGGATGCGCTGCGTTGAAGCGTGGGCAATGATCGTGCCGTGGACCGGCTTTCAATTCAGCAGACTGATTGCGAAAGTGGCGCCGAAGCCGGAAGCGAAATTTGTTCGCTTTGAGACATTCAATCGGCCCGGCCAGGCGCCGGGGATGGGCCAGGTGCCGGACTATCCCTGGCCTTATTTCGAAGGCTTGCGACTGGACGAAGCGCTGAACCCCTTGACGCTGATGGTCACCGGTATCTACGGCAAACCGTTGCCCAAACAACACGGCGCGCCCATCCGCATGGTTGTGCCGTGGAAGTACGGCTACAAAAGCATCAAGTCGATTGTGAAAATCGATTTCATCGACACGCAGCCGAAGACATTTTGGGAAACGCTCCAGCCGAATGAATACCCGTTTGAATCGAACGTGAATCCGAACCTGCCGCACCCGCGCTGGTCGCAAGCCACGGAGCGGATGATTGACAGTGGCGACCGGGTCAAGACCCAACTTTACAACGGCTACGGAAAATACGTCGCGCCCCTTTACGCGAAGGGTTGATTTTCGGCTTTCGTTCGCGTGAGGAATTGGTTAGGGTCGCCTCCAATCAAGCGATGCCAGTTCCAGTCATCAGCGTCGCCCAGATGCGCGAATGGGAGAAGGCCACCTGGGCGGCCAGGCGCACGCCGGCACAAGTCATCAGCCGCGTCGGACACATTGTCACTTCGCGTGTCAGACAGCTCACCCGGCCCGGCGATTTGATCGTCATTCTCGCCGGCAAAGGACACAACGGCGACGACGCCCGCCAGACCGGTCAGAATCTGTCCGGTCACGAGGTGACCTTGCTGAACGTGCTGGACCCGGCGGCGGCCCTGAAAGAATTCAACTCGCAACTCTCGATGCGTCCGACGTTGATCGTGGACGGGTTGTTCGGCATCGGGCTCAACCGGCCGCTGGAGGCGCCGTGGGTTAAACTCATCGAAAAGGTGAATCAATCTCAGATTCCCGTCCTCGCAATCGACGTTCCCTCCGGCTTGAACGCGGACACGGGCGAACCCGAAGGCGCGGCGATTCGCGCGACGATCACGCTCACCCTTGGGACGCCGAAAAAGGGACTGCTGGAATCCTGCGCCTGGCCGTTCGTGGGCCGGCTCGAAGTCGCGCCGGACATCGGGCTGGTCCCCTGCCCTCACGAAGGCGGCGTGCAATGGACCTTGCCGGAGGATTTCGACAATTTTCCCCCGCCGCGGCCTGTGGACGGCCACAAGGGGACTTTTGGTCATCTGGTGATCGTTGCGGGAAGTCTGGGTTATCACGGCGCCGCGGTGCTGGCGGCCCACGGGGCGCTTCGCGCGCAACCCGGACTCGTGACCTTGCTGGTTCAGGAATCGGTTTACCTGCCCGTCGCCAGCCGGTTGAATTCGGCAATGGTCCGTCCCTGGAGCCGGGAATTGGACCTGCCGGACTCCTGCAGCGCGATTTTGTTCGGACCCGGACTGGCCGCGAGGGATGTGCCCGCCGACCTCAAGAGGGAGTTGCGTCATTTATGGGAGGAGCTTCCGCTGCCAGTGATCGCTGATGCCAGCGCGCTTGACTGGCTCCCCGCGGGCGCGACTCCACCAAAATCCATCCGGGTCATGACACCGCACCCCGGCGAGGCGGGGCGGCTTTTGAAGCTCAAGACCGCCGAAATTCAGACGCAGCGGCTTGCTACCTTGCGCAAACTGTCAAAGCAGTATGGAAACAATTGGGTGGTGCTAAAGGGACACCAAACCCTCGTCGGTCGAAGCAAAGGCGATGTTTTCTTCAACAGCTCCGGTAATCCGTTGCTGGCGCAGGGCGGGAGCGGAGACGCGCTGGCCGGTTATCTCGGCGGGTTGCTGGCCCAGCCGCAATTGCAGGCCGACCCGACGACGGCGATTCGCTACGGCGTCTGGCAACACGGCGCCGCCGCCGATCTGCTTTCCGCCGAACGCACCAACTGGACGGTCGAAAATCTGCTCGACGCGCTCGGCAACCGGAAAAAGCATCGCCGCCAGGACTGACGGCCTACGCGCGGCAATTTTTCTTCCTATGTCGGCAAACGATGTGCTATTCAAAGCGTCCTCATGCGCAGATTTCATTCAATCGGGCTGGTGGCGTTGCTGGGCGGGCTGATCACCGGGATCGCCTGGGCCGACGAGTTCAAGCTGGCCAACGGAAATGTGTTGAGAGGCGAACTCGCTTCGGCGGACGAGGACGGTCTGGTGGTCAAGCTCGACGTGGGGGGTTTCTCAAAACGCGAGCCGTGGATCAATTTTTCCCAGGAAACACTCAAGGAACTCGCCAGAAATCCCAAAGCGGCCCCGCTGGTGGAGCCGTTCATCGAGTTGGAACCGCAAGAAATCAAAGCCAAGGAAAAGCAGAAAGAGATTGTGGTTAAACCGGTGCCGAACCGGATGGAACGGCCCACGCCGAAGCCGAGCCTCGCCGCCGCCTTCCTGACACCCGCGGGCCTGACCATTCTCGTGGTGCTGATGCTGGCCAATCTTTATGCTGCGTACGAAATTGCCCTGTTCCGCCAGCAACCCGTCCCGCTGGTCTGCGGTTTGTCGGTCCTGTTTCCGGCGCTGGTCCCGCTCATCTTTCTCTCCCTGCCGACGCGGGCCGCGCATGGCGAAGCCGAGGCCGTTTCAGCCGAGGCCGAGGCCGGCGCCGGGGCGGAAGCTCATGGCGGCGTGAAAGCGAAGACCACTTCGAGGTTTCCGGCGGCGGCCGCGGGCGGACTGTCGCTCGCCGCCAGCTCGAAGCCGGACGCCGCGCCGGCGCCATTTCAACCGCAGACTTTCACCCGGAACCGTCGTTTTTTTGAAACCAAGTTCCCCGGCTTCTTTCGCATGGTGCCGAGCGAAACGGAAAAGGACCTGGTGATCGTGGTCAAAGCGGTGCGCGGCGAGTACGTCGGCAAGCGCATCAGCCGCATTTCCTCCAACGAAATGCACCTGCAATTGCAAAGCGGTAACGCTTCGGCCGAGGTGATGGTTCCTTTCGTCGAAATCCAGTCCGTGCAAATCCGGCACAAGGACGCCAAAGCCTGAGATTCATGAAATACCGCACGATTCTATTGGTCGGCGCTCCGGGCGCCGGCAAAGGCACCCAGGGAAAGATACTTGGGACCATCCCGGACTTCTACCACTGCGCCTGCGGAGACGTGTTCCGCAACCTGACCATCGACAGCGAACTGGGGCGGATTTTTGTGAAGTATTCCAGCAAAGGCAAACTGGTGCCCGACCGATACACAATCCAGCTCTGGCGCGATAATATCGAAGCCCAGATGCAACTCGGCCGGTTCCACCCCGACCACGACACGCTGGTGCTGGACGGCATTCCGCGCAATCGCCACCAGGCCGAAATGCTCAATGACGCGCTAAACGTCATCGGCGTGTTCAACTTCGTCTGCCGCGACACGGGCAAACTGGTGGAACGCCTGCAAAGGCGCGCGCTGCGGGACAATCGGCTGGACGACGCCCGTCTCGAAGTCATCAGGAAGCGCCTCGCCATTTACGAGAAAGAAACCCGACCGGTCCTTGATTACTACGGCCCGCGGTTGATGCACACGATTGATTCAACCCAGACGCCCATCAACGTCCTGCGCGACATCCTGCGCGTCCTGGCGCAGATTTTAACCGATCCATGACCCCGCAATTCGGAGCCTTCACGGCCAGCGAGCTTTATTGCCCGAAATGCAAACGCGCCCAGCCGGTGCGCGAAAAACTCCTGCTGGTTCTCCCCTCCGGTGAACTGCACGAATTCCTTTGCGTCGGCTGCGGCAGCTCGCTCGCCAAACGGACGTCGTCCGGCCCGGCGGTGAGCGCCCCGGCTCCTGCGCCGCCTCGATCGTCTGCCCGCCGGCGGCCTTTGTTGGGTTGAACCCGCCCAGGCTGAACCGCCGGCCGATTTGAATTTTTTCCTTTTGATTGTGGCTCTTTTCGTTTTGCCTGTGGTCCGTGTCGACCCTCCGAACCGTCTTTTTCGGCACCGCTGGACTGGCCTGCCCCAGTTTGTCCGCGCTGGCGCAATCGTCCGGCTTCGAGCTCGCGGCGGTGGTCACGCAGCCCGACAAGCCCAAAGGGCGCAATCTGACTTTGCAACCCTCGCCGGTGCGAATTCTTGCGACCCAAAAAGGGCTTCCCGTGCTTCAACCCGAACGCGCCCGCAGCGAAACATTCTTTCAGGAACTGGCGCCGCTTCGACCCGACCTGATTGTCGTCGTGGCTTACGGCCAGATTCTGCCGGGACAAATCCTCGATCTGCCGCGGTTCGGCTGCCTGAATGTCCATGCCTCGCTTCTGCGGCGATCCTGAATGACGAGAAGGAAACCGGGGTGACCCTTATGAAACTGGACCCGGGCCTCGACACCGGCGACATCCTCACCCGGCAAGCCACGCCTATCGACGCGGATGACGACGCGCAAACACTGCACGACCGCCTGGCGGCGATCGGCGCCGAACTGCTGTTGAAAACCATTCCCGACTATGTTGCCGGGAGAATCCTCCCGAGCAAACAGCCGCAGGAAAGCGCCGGTTACGCCCGCAAGCTCACAAAGGAGGACGGGCGCCTGGACTGGAACCAGCCCGCGCGCGCCTTGTGGAACCGGGTCCGCGCCTTCGTCCCCTGGCCCGGCGCTTACACCTTTCTGTCCGCCGAATCAAAGCCGCAGTTGCTCAAGGTCTGGCAGGCGGAAGTTGCCGGCGAAAGTCACGGCTTGCCGGGCGAAATCCTGGAAGCGGGAAAAAATGGAATCGTGGTCGCTTGCGAGCAACAATCCTTGCGCATTCTCGTGCTTCAGCGCGAAGGCGGCAGACGCTTGAGCGCCCGGCATTTTCTGGCGGGTCATCCCTTAACATCGGGACAGCGGTTGAGTTGACCGGCGCCCATTTTGGCTTGCGCCAACAAAGAGGGCATTGGAGAGGTTTTCTGTGGCTTAATGTTGTGTTTCGGACTAGAAGGAAGCGCATGTTGTTGAAATGAAAAAACCGTCGTTGCTGATTCTATTTCTCGCCGTATTCATTGATCTGGTTGGGTTCGGCATCGTGTTGCCGCTGCTGCCGATTTACAGCAAGAGCTTCGGCGCGACCGGCCCGCTCATTGGCCTCATCATGGCTTCCTACTCGATGATGCAGTTCGTCTGCACGCCGGTCTGGGGCAGACTCTCGGACCGCATCGGCCGTCGTCCGGTTTTGCTGTTGAGCACGGCGGGCGCGGCGATTTCTTACCTCCTGTTTGCGATTGGCTCGGGTCTGGGGGACCCCACCGCCGCGCTGGCCGTCCTGCTGATGTCGCGCGTTTCCGGAGGCATCTGCGGAACCAATGTCACTGTGGCGCAGGCCTACATCGCCGACGTGACGCCACACGAAGAGCGCTCAAAGAAAATGGGGCTCATCGGGATGGCTTTCGGACTCGGCTTTATTTTCGGGCCTGCGCTGGGCGCATTCGCGGCAAAGTTGTTCGGACAATCCGGACCGGGCTGGGTGGCCGCCGGTTTGTGCGCGGGCAATTTTATTCTGGCGTTTTGTCTGCTGCCTGAAAGCCGCAAGCCCGACTCCGAGCACGCCGCGCAGCGCCCGCGTTTCGGTCAATGGATTCACACGATGCAACGGCCAAAGGTCGGACTGCTGATCACCGTATTTTTTCTGGCCACCTTTGCCTTCACCTGTTTTGAAACCACACTCGGATTGCTGGTCGATCAGAATTTTCACTTCGACAAAACGCACGTGGGCTACTTGTTCGCCTACTGCGGCATCGTCGGCGCCGCAGTGCAGGGCGGCCCGATCATCGGCCGATTGGTTCGAAGACTGGGAGAACCGGGTTTGGTTGCTTTAAGCTTGTTGCTCGTGGCCGCGAGCCTCGGGCCGTTGCCCTTTATCTCTCAATCAAACGATCCTCATTTGTTGGCGCTTCTCTTTACTCTCGCCCTTTTGGCTATGGGTTCCAGCCTGACGCGTCCACCGGTATTTGGTCTGATTTCAATCCTGACTCCCGCGCACGAACAAGGCGCAACTCTCGGCGTGGCGCAGAGCGCCGGCAGTCTGGCGCGTATCGGCGGACCGATTTTCGCTGGAACGTTGTTCGCCAAACACCCTGCGCTGCCTTACCTGATCTGCGCCGCTCTCTCTTTCCTGACCGGCCTTCTGGCCTGGCAGTTTCTCCATAAGCCAAGCCAGACGGTCATCGCCGCCAAGACACACAGCACGGGTTAGCCCATCTCAATCCGGATACCCGTTCGGAT
>QHPW01000318.1:7164-20978 GCA_003219675.1 Verrucomicrobiota bacterium | reverse complement strand
TATTCATGTCAGTTCATCCCGAGAACAGAAGTTCAATGGAACAGGAGAAAACAAAGGAAACAAAGCCCAAGGTTTCCGCTGCTCAATCGATGAAGTCGTTTCGTGCGACGTCGAATTGAGTCAACCCGTTTCGACTTCGTTCTCTTTGGTGCCTTCTGTGAAAAGATTTCCGTTTCAGGTTCATTGGGCTTCGTCCAATGGGAGTTCGATGCGCGAGGGTAAAAAACCCACCGGCTTCTCAGCGGTGGGTGCTCAAATTCGACGAGGAGGTTAACGTTTCTTTGAAGCCCATCCGCCGTGGCGGCGCTTGTCAATCAGCGCCGGCCACCAGCAAACGACGCGTATCGCGCGCAGATGCGCGGCAGCGACTCGTTTCGACTGGGCATTCAAGAACATACAACCGGGAGACGGCTACCGACTTTGCGCCGCAGTGTCAATAGTCGAGTTCTTCTTTGGCACCGCCAATTCCGACCGGCCCTGCACCGCCGGCCGCTACGCGCGGGAAGCTCCAACGGAGCTTCGGCTCAAAAGCCCAAGGTTGTCCCGCAGCGGCTACCTTGGGAAGAAGTCGTTCCATCAAATCTTCAACCCCAACGGCGTTGTGCCCAGGCGGGGCGCAACCCGTTCCAGGTTGTGACGCGTTGACGACGAAAACCCAACGGAGCCGCGTTGCGGCAACGATGGGCTGGAGGACGCAGTCCCTTTGGGACTGACGACAAAACATCTGTTGCAAGAATCAAAGACCGCTGCCTTGCCTTGGCTTGACCCTTCGCTGTGCGAGTGGTGACATGGCGCAGCACTATGTCGGAGCAACCAAAACTCGTTCGCATCCCGACACTGAAAACGGCGACGGACTTCCGCAATCACGTCACATCGCTGGGGATCAAATTGCCGTGCGAGGATCAAATCGTCGTCGGTTCAGCTTCGCCTTTGGCTCAGCCGATCGACACTACGGCAATCAACGGCAAGCGCATCGGCAATCGCTGGGCCATCCAACCGATGGAAGGCTGGGACGGCACGACGACGGGGGGCGCTACGAAGGAAGTCCGCCGGCGCTGGCAACGCTTCGGCGAGAGCGGTGCGAAGCTGATTTACGGGGGCGAAGCGATGGCCGTCCGTCCCGACGGACGCGCGAACCCGAACCAGCTTGTCATCGTCGAGGAAAACAGGAAGGATTTGTCCGAACTGCGTGAGATTCTCATTCGCGCGCACAAGGAACGCTGCGGGAACACGAACGACCTCGTCATCGGTTTTCAGCTCACGCACTCCGGCTGATTCTGCAAACCGAATGACAAAGGACGTCTGGAGCCGCGCGTGGCGTATCGGCATCCAATTCTCGACAAGAAGTTCAACGTCACCAGCGACGCGCAAGTTTTCACTGATAGCGAGATCGAGCAGTTGATCCAGAAATACGTCGAGGCGGCCAGGATTGCGTGGGACGCGGGCGCGGACTTCGTCGATATCAAGCATTGCCACGGTTATCTGCTGCACGAGTTTCTCGGTGCCTTCACACGGCCCGGCAAATACGGTGGCGCGTTTGAGAATCGCACGCGCGTCCTGCGCGAAATCGTTTCCGGCATTCGCGCCCCGTGCGATTCAAACCCGACCAACGAGCCGGAAACTCACGGGCGGGACGCCCGTGCCACTACCCAACCAGGCAAGCTCGGTCCGGGCGTGCCAGAAGATTTCAGCCATTGCCTGCCGTATCGCTACGGCTTCGGCGTGAACCAGCACAACCCGGTCGAATACGATCTGAGCGAGACGTTGCAGTTCGCGGAACTTTGCGTGCAGCTTGGCGTTAAAATTCTGAACCTCAGCGCCGGGTCTCCTTACTACAATCCGCACATCCAGCGGCCGGCGGCGTATCCGCCGAGCGACGGGTATCAGCCGCCGGAAGACCCCCTGGTGGGAGTGGCGCGGCAGATCAACGTGGTGCGGAGCGTGAAGGAACATCTTTCAACCTGGTGGGGCGAGACTCCGTCGAGCCCTGGCCAAACCAGCGCCCCGTCAGTCAGGGCTCGAGAGGACTCTCGCCCCACCGCGCCGCCCCCGGCGGGCTTGGGACAGCCCGCTCTGCCTGTCGTGATCGGCTCGGCCTACAGCTATTTGCAGGAATACCTGCCGCACGTCGCCCAATACGTCGTGCGCAACGGCTGGACGGACATGATCGGTTTGGGCCGAATGACTTTGGCTTATCCGACGATTCTCGCGGATGCGGTGGAAAAGGGCGCGTTGGAAAAGAAATTCATCTGCCGCACGTTCAGCGATTGCACCACTGCGCCGCGCAACGGACTGATCAGCGGCTGCTACCCGCTCGACAAATATTACTCGAGCAAGCCGGAGTTTCAGAAATTGAGAGAAATCAAGAAGGCGGCCGGAACTTAGGGGTCTATTTCATAAATACGCATACGTGTGCGTATTTATGAAATAGACCACTCAGGTTGGCGCCGCGGCCGCGATTTTCGCTGAAATTAGCGCAAAGTGGGTTAAACTCAAAATTCATGCAACGGTTCGGCTTTCATCCCGTCGTCGCGCGGTGGTTCGAGCAGAAATTCGGAACTCCAACGGAACCCCAGGAGCGTGGCTGGCCGGCGATTCAGTCGGGCGCGCACACTTTGATCGCCGCGCCGACCGGTTCGGGCAAAACGCTGGCGGCGTTTATGGCGGCACTGGACCAACTGTTCCGCGAAGGACTGGCCGGGAAACTCGCGAACCAGACACGTGTCCTTTACGTCTCGCCGCTCAAGGCGCTGAGCAACGACATCCACAAAAACCTCGAGGAACCGTTGATGGGCATCCGCGCAGCACTGGTGGCGAGCGAAGGTCGCGACATCGAAGTGCGCGCGGAGGTTCGCACCGGCGACACACCCGCCTCGAAGCGGCAAGCCATCGCGAAAAAGCCGCCGCACATTCTCGTGACCACGCCGGAGTCGTTCTATCTGCTGCTCACTTCGCAATCAGGCCGAAACCTTCTGGCCACGGTGCGCGCGTTGATCGTGGATGAAATTCACGCCGTGGTGAGCAATCGACGCGGCTCGCATCTTTCGTTGAGCGTGGAACGACTGCAAGCCCTGGTGAAAGGGCCGTTGCAACGCATCGGGCTGTCCGCGACGCAGAAGCCGATTGAGGGCGTGGCGCGGTTTCTGGTCGGCACTCGCGGTTTGGATGATTCTGGCAACCCGCGCTGCGCCATCATCGATTCCGGTTATGCGCGGAAAATGGACCTGGCGATTGAACTTCCCGGTTCGCCGCTCGAAGCCGTGATGTCGAATGAAGTCTGGTCCGAGGTTTACAGCCGATTGGCGGATTTGATCGAGGCGCACAGGACCACTCTGGTTTTTGTAAACACGCGGCGGATGGCGGAACGCGTTACGCGGCATCTGAGCGAGCGGCTGGGGGAGGACAAGGTCACTTCGCATCACGGCAGTCTCTCGGCCAGGCTGAGACTCGACGCGGAGAATCGTTTGAAGCGCGGCGAATTGAAGGCGCTGGTTGCAACGGCGTCGCTGGAATTGGGCATCGACATCGGCTCAGTGGACCTGGTCTGCCAGCTTGGCCCCACGCGGTCCATCGCCACTCTTCTGCAGCGGGTCGGCCGCGCCGAGCACCAGCGAGGCGGATTGCCGAAAGGCCGGCTGTTTCCGTTGAGCCGCGATGAACTGGTCGAATGTGCGGCGACGCTGCGTTGTGTCCGCATTGGCGAATTGGACCGTCTGCAAATACCGGAGAAACCGCTTGATCTTCTCGCGCAACAAATGGTCGCCTGCGCGGCTTGTGAAGATTGGCAGGAACAAAAGCTCCTCGACCTGGTGCGCTCGGCATATCCGTATCGCCATCTGACGCAACAGGAGTTTGATGACGTGCTCAGGATGCTGGCGGAAGGATTCAGCACGAAACGCGGTCGCCGCGCCGCCCTGATTCATCACGACGCGGTGAACCATCGCGTCCGCGGCCGGCGCGGCGCGCGGCTGATCGCGTTGACTTCCGGCGGCGCGATCCCGGACAATGCCGATATTTTCCAGCTCGGCAACGCGTCGTGGAGAATTGTCGGGATTAACTCCGGCGCGGTTCGCGTTGCCGACGCTCACGGCCAGCCGCCGGGCATTCCGTTCTGGCTGGGCGAAGCGCCGGGGCGAACGCGAGAACTTTCGCGGGCGGTCTCTGAACTTCGTGTGGAGATGGAAGCGAAGATTGGGCAGGCGCAGGCCGCAGGAGCTCTCCAGGAAGCCTGTAGCCGCGGACGTCAGTCCGCGCACTCTCAAAATATTCAGCCCCGACTCACGTCGGCGCCTACGGTTCCTGGTCCCGATGCGCGTCCAAAGCTGGAGGTCGAAACTTCTCTTGAAGCGGCTCACGATCAAACCCTCACCCCGGCCCTCTCGCTTTCCGAAGGGGAGAGGCAGAATCCTGCGCCGCGCGCTGACCAGACAATGCTCGCGGAACAATCCGAAGCGTCGGCGACTGTTTTCCCTCTCCACCGCGGCGGGGGAGAGGGCCAGGGTGAGGGGACTTCGGACCTGGCGCAACAAGGAGTCGTGGATTGGTTGATGGCGGAAACCGGACTTTCCGAATCGGGCACGCGCCAGCTCGCCGACTATTTCACCGCGGCCTACCGGGCGTTGGGCGTCATTCCTTCGCAGCAGAAGATCGTGATGGAGCGCTTTTTCGACGAGTCCGGCGGAATGCAGTTGGTGATCCACGCGCCGTTCGGTATCCGGCTGAACCGGGCGTGGGGACTGGCATTGCGCAAACGGTTTTGCCGCTCGTTCAATTTTGAGCTGCAAGCCGCAGCGACGGACGACGCGATTGTGCTTTCGCTCGGCACACAGCATTCGTTTCCGCTCGAAGAAGTTTTTCGTTATCTGAACAGCAAAACGGTCCGCGAGCTTCTGGTGCAGGCGTTGCTGGACGCGCCCATGTTTCCCATCCGCTGGCGCTGGAACGCCACGCGCGCGCTGGCCCTGCCGCGTCAGCGCGGCGGGCGCAAGCTGCCCGCGCCGCTGCAACGCATGGAAGCGGAGAATCTCATCGCCTCTGTATTCCCCGATCAGCTCGCCTGCCTCGAAAACATCGCCGGCGACCGCGAAATTCCAGACCACCCGCTGGTGCGGCAGACGGTTGAGGATTGCCTGACGGAGGCCATGGACATCGATGGTTTGATCGAGCTGCTCAAGCAGATTGAAAGCGGAACGGTTGAGTGCATCGCGCGCGATCTGCCGGAGCCGTCGCCGTTGGCGCACGAGATTCTGAACGCGAAACCTTACGCGTTTCTGGACAACGCGCCGTTGGAAGAGCGACGAACCCAAGCGGTCTATACCCGGCGCGCGAGCGAGTCGTCCGCGGATCGAGAGCTCGGGATCCTGGACGCGGCGGCCATCGAGCGCGTTTGCGAAGAAGCGTGGCCTCGCGCGTCGAATGCGGATGAATTGCACGAAGCATTGATGCTGCTGGGCGTGATGACGGTAGAGGACGTGCGGCGCACCTTGGCGCAGGCATCGTTGCCTGCCAGTTCAGACGGCATCCGGGCCGTCAGCCCCGAAAACGGGCATGGTTGCCCGCCCAACCCGCAGGCTGGAAGCCTGCGCCACGCTGGCGGCCCGCTGCTCGAATCGCTCATGGCAGAGAAACGCGCCGGACGATTGACCGTCGAAACTGGCCGCCGACGTGAGGAGGCGGACTCTGTTTCTGAAAATTCAATCGAACCTTCGCCGCGGCAGCCGGCAGAATTTTGGGTTGCAGCGGAGCGGCTGCCGATGCTCCAAGCGGTTTATCCTGGCTGTGAAATCCACCCGGAAATCATTCCGCCCGAATCCGAATACAACCGGCCATGGGAACGCGCGGATGCGATTCGCGAGCTGGTTCGCGGACGGATCGAGGCTGTCGGGCCGGTTACCGCGCGTGGGGTGGCCGGGTTTTTCCGGTTGTCGCAAGCGGAGATCGACACGGCGTTATGGGCATTGGAAGCCGAGGGTTTCGTGCTGCGCGGACGCTTTCATTCCAATGAACAGGAACTGGAATGGTGCGACCGTCGCCTGCTGGCGCGGATTCATCGGCTGACGATTCATCGGCTGCGCGCGGAAATTCAACCGGTTTCACCGGCGGAGTTTCAACGCTTCCTGCTTGCGTGGCAGCGCGTTGATGCCGAGCATCGCGCGGAGGGACCGGAAGGAGTCGAGGCAGTTCTGGAATTGCTCGACGGCTACGAGTTGCCCGCGGCGTCGTGGGAACCCGAGGTGCTCGCCCTCCGGGTGAAGGAATACACGCCGCAGTGGCTCGATCGGCTGTGCTTCACCGGGCGCGTCGGTTGGGGGCGTTTGACCCCGCCGCAAAATCAAAGGGCCCGCGCATTCACCCCGCTGCGCTCGAGCCCGGTTTCGCTCTTCGCGCGCGATCATTTGCCGCATTGGCTTGCGCTTTCCATTGCGCCGTCGCCGGGCGAGCTTTCACCCGACACCGGGCTGGTTTTGAAAACGCTCGATCAAGCCGGCGCGCTCTTTTTCAACGAAATCGTCCGTCACACTGGACTGCTGCCTTCGCGAGCGGAACAGGCGCTCGGCGAGCTGGCGGCGCGAGGCTGCGTGACCGCTGACAGTTTTGAAGGGCTGCGGGCGCTGCTGATTCCGTCGGAAAAGCGCGCGCCATTCGCCGACGTGGAACGGAAGCGGCGGCATAAGACTGTGACGAGCATCGAGTTTGCCGGGAGATGGTCGTTGCTGCGAACGACAGAATCCAACGCCGGCAGGCCCGGATCCACGTGGAACCCGGAGCGCGGAACCGGGAATGAAGACCGGAGCCTCCACACATCGGCTGCCGCGAAAGAGCAGGCCATCGAAACTTACGCCCGCGTTTTGCTGCGGCGTTACGGCGTCGTTTTCCGGCGGCTGCTGGAAAGGGAGTCGCTGAAAGTTTCCTGGTTTGAGCTTGGACGCGTTTATCGCCGGCTGGAGGCGCGGGGCGAAATTCGAGGCGGGTATTTTGTGAGCGGTGTCAGCGGAGAACAGTTTGCCCTGCCCGAAGCTGTCGGACTGTTGAGATCGCTCCGCAAAGCGAAGACGAGTCGAGAGCTGATCGCGCTGAGCGCGGCGGATCCGCTGAATCTGGTCGGGATCCTCACCTCGAGCCCGCGCGTCGCGGCGGTCGCTTCAAATCGGATAGTTCTGTGCGACGGGCTGCCGATTGCGGCGCTGGAGGCGGGTCAAGTTACAAGATTGGAGGCCGTTGCCGGGAGGATGGACGACCTGCAGATTGAACGGGCGCTGAAGGTAGGCAATTTGCCGGTTGGGCTTCGGCCTTACTATGCGTAGCGCCGCGGAATCCGGCGTGCCTGCGGATTTTGACCGCCGAAATGTGAGAAAAGGACTTGCACAAAGCCGCAGGAGGTCGATTATTCAGGCGTAGCTTGGATCGCGGGGTGGAGCAGCCCGGTAGCTCGTCAGGCTCATAACCTGAAGGCCGCAGGTTCAAATCCTGCCCCCGCAACCAATTTTCGGGCCTCAGACACGCGTCTGAGGCCCATTTTTATTGATGTTTTAGCACTTATGCTTTTTTGCGTCAGCTTCGCTGAAACCTCGCGAACGACCCGAAACAGCATGAACAAAAACCAACAAAACCACCAACCGCAAGCCAAACCTCGTGTCAGGGACTCGACTGGCACCGCGGAGCGCCGATCTACGATCCGGCGCGTTTCGGGATGCTTTTGAATGCCTGCTGGGTCGGAGACGTCGGAGACCGGCGCTCCGGGGGCGGTGGAAGATGCGCCCGCTTCAATGCATCCGTTGGTGGATTTGTTGGTGGTTCTGACCGGGTCGGGACTACTGCGGATTTTTTGTCCGGCAACCGCAGAGCCTGTTCTCACCGCGTCGAGACGATGAATTTGCCCTTCCCAGGCGAGCGCGTCGCGGGTTATGCCTCCACAAGGGGCTGGTATCGTCGCTCTGGACTCTCGTAAGGCTGCTGTGATGCAGCATGAGAATCTTGGCCAGCTTCGCTGCGGCATGGTTTTCGCCTCGTAGCGATTGCCTGAAGATCGGCGCGGCGGAGCCGAAAGCTACCAGGCAGCACTTCAACTTTCTGCAGCGACCCGGCTCTGATCATCCGCCAGAGGGTCGCGCGGCTAACACCCAAAAACCTGGCGGCCGCCGACATTACCATCAGCAACGGGCCTTGCGTCGTGGGAAATGGGTCTATGCTCCGCCGTTCCAACACCTCGTCGATCGTTCCCAACTGTTCTGGAGAGGCGTTTAGCAATTTCTTCAGTCTTTCGTCTGTCGTCATATCCTTGTCGGGAAGTCCACCACGCCGTTTTATGGCGCATTCTGGTCTCATCATTTGACCTCCTCTGCGGACGTTGGTGAGATCACCGCAATTTCCTGTATGAAGGGCTGCGTGTCTTCGAGTACGGAGCGGAATTTCTCAGCAACGGCAGCGACTGAAGCCAATTCTCTTTTGTGAAGCGCCGCCTCGACCCGGCGAAGAAGTTTGCCGTTGAGGACGATCTCGTGCGTCGCGAAAACCAGCTTGAGAACCTCCTCACCCTCGCGGTCGAGATATTCGGAGTAAATGAAATGTTCGTAAGGCACGACAAAAGAATGGTCCGGCGTCAATTCCACACGCAGTCCGCGGGCCTGCGGTTGCAGCGCCCAGCATTCAGGTGGTTTTGTGTTCATAGTGGCGCTCCAGGGCATGATTGAATTGGTGGAAGTGACGACCACGATGAATCATAGTGGTGATCCGTTCTCCGTAGCGGCGCAGCAGTGAATCCGCCCACCGAAAGCGTATTGACCGACGGGCAAACCGCGAGAGTTCGAGCGCGAGCCGGCGTTGGCCCGAACGCAGGGCGTTTTCGCGCAACTGCTCTTTGTCCGGCGTGAAAATGCGGATGCCGCGCCGCCCACGCGAAATCGTCACATACCACTGCTGGTCGTTGGTTGCGGCCTTGATCGTGGAATCGGAAAACAGAACGTAATCGACGGTCCTGCCTTGCGAACCGTAGGAAGTCACCGCATATCCCGGCACGAACTCCCGGTAACCCGCATCCAACACACGGCCGTCAATGAGTTCGATCGCTCCGTCTCCCCGCACCTGGCGTACTGTCACCAATTCGCCGTTGGTTACGATGGACCCGCCCTGTAACCTGCGATTGGCCTTGAGCTGCAGGCGGTCGCCGGACGCAAGCGGCAACGTCAGCGGGCGGCAGACGTTGATTCGCTCCAGGTTCCGATGCTGAATGACGACAAGGTTGTCCTGCACTTCCGCCAATATCCCTTTATCGAGGACCTCGACGAACTGCGCGACGGTTCCGGGCTCAAACTTCTGAATTCGCTGATTGAAGACGATCACGCGACCGGGACCGTAGGAACGCGCATCGCGCTTTTCCGCCGCGGTCAGATCAACTTTCTCCAACGCATCAATCGAATGATCCTCTACACCGAGCAATCCCTCTTCCTTAAGCGCAGCGCGGACCCGTTCGTTCACTCGGTGAACCTCCGTCCATGTCTGCGACACGACAACCGTGGAGTGCCCTTGTTCGTCGAGACGAAGGTACTCATTTGCCAGCTCGTCTGGTTGGTCATTCATCCGGCACACGACAACAGCGCGCATTCGGTCCAACTCAAGAAAAGAGCGATACAACCTGCCGGACGCCGCAAATTTGTCACCGGTCGAATCAAAATGTACCGCCTGCGGTCGAATCAAAATGTACCGCCCAGACGGGCTTGATCTAGTGTTTTAGGTTTTGGTTTTCAAGTTTTCGTTTTGAGTTCCTTTGGTTACCGTTGCCCTGCGCGTGGGAGGATAGAGCTCTGCGGGAGCGCAACTCGAGCGCCCAGGCGTCCGTGGATTGCGAAACGCATCCAATCCCGGTCCGGATTTTCGGGCCGGGATTTTCTTTTTTTGGATGAGTTCGCAACCACGGCCAAAGCGGAAAACTCAATCGTTGGGCAAAGGGGAGCACTCACTTCTTGTCTTCTTTTCTTCGTGCTGCACCATCCTTTAAGCGATAGCTCCGACCCGTCATTTGAATGATTTCGGCGTGGTGGAGAAAGCGGTCGAGAATGGCAGTGGCAGTGGAGGCATCGTTGAGCAGCTTGCCCCATTCTTCGATGGGACGATTAGAGGTCATGAGTGTAGAGCGATTTTCGTAACGGCGCAGAATGATCTCCAAGAGAATCTCGCCGGCTTTGAGTGGAAGCGTCTTAAGGCCCATGTCATCAATGATGAGCAGCTCGGCCTTGAGATAGCGGGCCAGCGCGCGGTTCAGCTCGGCGGGCGAAGCTTCGGCCTGAAGTTCACGCACCGCGTCGAAGATGGAGCGGTACAAAACCAGAAAGCCGGCTTTGAAGGCGTGCTGGCCGATAGCTTGGGCCAGATGACTCTTACCCAATCCGGGCGGGCCGATGAGCAAAACATCCCGCCGCTGGCGGATGAACTGAGCGGTGGCCAGATCATAAAACTGCTGGCGTTTGATCGAAGTGTTAAAAGCCCAATCAAAATCTTCGAGGGTTTGGTATCGCGGAAGCTGGCCAGTTTTCGGCGCCGCTCGATCAGGCGTTGCTCGCGCACGTTGAGTTCGTCTTGAAAGACCAGCTCCAAAAACTGAGCGTGAGGCAATTGGTGAGACTGGGCTTCCTGCAAGCGAAGTTCCAGGCTGCTTAATAAGCCCGAAAGGCGCAGCTTGCGGACCGATTGGATGAGGGTGTTGTTCATAGGGATTGGCTCTTGATGAAAACTCCGTATTCACTCAAGGGACGAATGAGTGGGTGCTGTTGAGCAAAGGCGAGCTGCGTTTGGGCCTCGCACGAGTCGAGCAGGGCGCGCACGTCGCGCAGTCGCCAGGCTGCTTTGGCTGCGGCGCGCGCGCAGGCCTGGTTAATAGCGCGGAAGGAATGCCGCTGGCTCAGACTCGCTAAGCCCATCAAGGAGCGCAGGGCTTCGATGCCGCGCTTTTCCACCAAGCCGTGCGCCCAGCGCCGGCAATCGCTTCCCATGGCTGAAGCGCGTTGCAGCCAGTAGTCGAGGTTGGCCTTGAGGGTTCCCTGGCCTCCGCCAATGCCTAAAGCTCTAGAGAACTGTCCGGGTTCCAGCCGGCGATGAATTTGAATCTGTTCCCAGCGCTGGTTGAACAGGCGCACCTCGCGCTGGTCCCAACGTGCCCAGATTTCCTCATCATCCGCAACGAAGTCCACGGCGAAGGATTTGAGCTGTTCGACAAGTCCAAACTCCGGCAGAAACTCTTGAGCGACGTGGGCGCGAAAGAGATCGTAGTAACGAGGATGTATAAATGGCTCGTGGAAGGTTTGCAGCGGAGCAAGCTCACGCCCACCGCGGCGCGCAACCATCAGGACTTCACTCTCATGGACCGGCAGCGGCTGGTCATGTGGCAACGGGAATTCTACGAACAGATTGATTCAGTCCAGGAGCTGCTGTTGCCCGCAACCATCGCCAACAGGAAGGCCAGCCATGCAAACGCCTGATTACGACGGCGCGTTTCAGCGTGTCATTGAGCAGTGGCGCAGTCGCCATCGAGTTAAGGAAGACGACCTGAACAACGCCGCTTTCCAATGGACAAGGGCCAAACTTCCTCAATTCGACTTCTGCTCCACCGTGCCGATTATGGCGTCACCGTGCGATAGAAACGTCGTGAAAGGTTGGTGCTGGCATTGTCGATGAATTGGACGACGCTTCCGATGTTGGTGTACGTCGTAACGCGTGTCCAGTTGACCAGGTCTGAAGAGGCTTCAACCCCGTAGGTTCGTCCGATCTGGTCAGTCAACGCGAACTGAAACTTGCCGTTGACAAACGACAGCGGCTTGCCAAGCGACGACCAACTCGTCCCGTTCCATTGGCCGAAATAATGGATTGAGCGGTTGCCGCCAGCAGCGAGAAATGCGCCGCCACCAAACAGCCGGTCGCCAATGACGCCAAAGGCGTTTATCGAACCACCGCCATAGGCGTCCCACTGCACACCGCCGCCAACAGAATGCCAGGATTGGCCGTCCCAGCGGGCGATCGACGTGGTCGGAACACCGCCAGCACTCAGGAAATAGCCCCCCGCATAGATGTCGGTTCCCACAGCGGTAATAGCGAAGACATAAGAGTCGAGAATATCACGATAGACCACGCCGCCGCCAAGTGAAGACCAAGAAGTTCCGTTCCATTTGGCGATGCTGTTCACCGGGAGGCCATTGAGGCCACCGGCTCGCTGAAAATCGCCACCAACATAGATGTCAGTACCGACAGTCGTAATCGCCCGAATTTCGCCATACACGCCGCCACCCAACGGCGACCACGAGTTGCCATCCCAGACTAACAGGTTGTTTTGCCGCATGTTGACTCCACCGGCAAACAGTCGCACTCCGTCCGTCCCCAACGCGAAAGGCAAATGGCCCAAATCTTCCCCCACTGGCGTCCAGGTTTGGCCGTTCCATTTGGAAACCCCGTTGATGGTCATCCCATTCGTGTCGAGGAAGCTTCTTGGCGCATACAATTCGTTGTTCAAAACTGCGAGCGACCACACGAATTCCCGGCTGCCGGACCCGAGCGGAAACCAATTTGTGCCGTCCCAGCGCGCAACGAAGTTCGCGTTGGTGCCGCCGGCTTGGGTGAAGAAACCACCGGCGTAAATATCTGAACCAATCGCCGCTATTGAATACACCGAGCCGTTCACGCCCCCGACCACCGGCAACCAATTAGTACCGTCCCAGCGCGCGATGTTGCTGGCTGGCACGCCACCCGCGATATGGAAATCGCCCCCAACATACATATCCGGACCAACCATGGCGACGGCACGCACTTCATCGTCAAATGCGTTCGATTGAAACGGATAGAACCAGACATCCGGACGGCGGCCCATCCCTGCGTTACCCGAATGCGTCAAGTCGTGTTGAAAGATCGGCCAGCGAGTGTCCGCGAGCGGGCTGGAGCCTTGTACGGCGTACAGGTGTCCACCGTAGGTGGCAAAATATACCACGCCATCGAAGCGGATTGCCGGCGACGATTCGATTTGATCCACGGCGTAAACCTCCCAACGCTCAGTGCCATTCGGATTGAGTGCGTAAAATTTGCCTTCGTCCGATCCGAAACAGACAGTCCCGTCTGCCGCCACTGCGGCGGCACTGCGCACGGGCGCACCCGTCGGCCAATCCCACTTCTCGGAACCATCCGGGTTAATCGCGTAAAATCGGCCGCGGTAAACGCCAATGGATGGATCGAACAAGCCGTCGCTGCCAAAGTAAATCGTGTCGTCGGCGCCAATCACCGGCGACGACCACACCGGCCCATCGGCGGTGAAAGTCCAGCGTTGCGTGCCGTCCGGATTCACCGCGTAGAGCTTTTTGTCGTTGCAACCGAAATAAATCACTCCATCCGCTCCAATCGCGAGCGAGGAAAGCATTCCGCTGGCGGCGGCGAAGGCCCACTGCTTCGTTCCATCCGGATTGAGGGCATACAGTTTTTGGTCGGCGGCGGTGAAGTAAATTGTGCCGTTGGTTGAGATCGCGGCCGATGCAGCGATATCTCCTCCGGCGGCGAAGGCCCATTGTTGAGTGCCCGACGGACTGAGCGCATAAAGGTTCTTGTCATTCGATCCGATGTAAATTGTTCCATCCGCTCCAATTGCGGGCGAACCGGTGACTATGAATCCTGTGAGAAATTCCCATTTCTCCGTGCCGTCGGAATTGAGCGCGTAAATCTTCCGATCACGCGAGCCGAAATAGAGCGTCCCGTCTTGCGCGATGGCCGGCGACGACTGCACGTAATCGCCCGTTAGAAAACGCCACTCGTAGGTGCCGTTGGGTCCGTACGCAAAGAGGTTCTTG
>QHPW01000318.1:0-7107 GCA_003219675.1 Verrucomicrobiota bacterium | reverse complement strand
GTACCGGCTGCAGAATCGAAACAACCGCTGGTGCGCTGGTCGTCGTCCCAATCGAATCCGTAATCGCCACTGTGTAGCGGGCCGAATCACCGAGTTGGGTGTCAGTCAAAGTGAGCGATGCGTTCGTTTCGTTTGGGATGGGAATGCTGTCCTTGAGCCACTGATAGCTCAAAGTTCCTTGGCCGGCCGCCTGCACGGATATGACAACGACCGCTCCATTGCTCGATGTTTGGCTCACCGGCTGTTGCGCTATGATTGGGCCGGTCGGGGGAGGGTTGACGGTGATGGGCACAGCCGTCGAGGTTTGGTTCACTCCGGTGTCGTCGATTACTTTGGCGGACAGCAGATGCGAATCAGGAGGCGCGTTCGACCAGGCAAATGTGTACGGTGCGTTTGTGGCAATACCCAGCAGATTAGTCTCGGCATAAAACTCCACGCGCGTCACTGAACCATTCGGGCTTGCCGCGTCGGCGGAAACGACGACGGGTTGGTCTGCGGCGAACACGCTTCCGTTGCTTGGAGCAGTGATACGAATCAACGGAAGCTCATTCGTCAGGCTCCAGCGTCCAAAGCTGTTCGCCGGCTTGTCGCCGGTCTGCGGGAAATTGCCGCCGACAAACAACCCGGTCTCATTGGTGGCGAGAGCGGACACGATAGTCGAGACGCCGGTGATTCCACTTCCGACCGGCCACCACTGCTCTCCCACCCACCGCGCCAAACTTCGGATGCTCTGCCCGCCAGCGCGCGTAAAATTGCCGCCGATGAATACCTCGCGCTTCGCAACGGCAATGGTGTAAACGTCGCTGTCCGTTCCGCTTCCCATGGCGGACCAGTTCTGGCCGTCCCAGCGTGCGATTCGGCTCGCGTTGATTCCGCCGGCTTGTATGAAGGCACCGCCGACATAAAGATCGCTCCCGGAAATCGCGAGGGCACCGATAGACGATTGAAATCCGGGGTAAGCGACACCTGCGGCCCCAACAGCCAGCCATTCGGCACCGTTCCATTTTGCGAGTGAACCGGCCGGGACGCCGCCCGCAGCGTCGAAGGCGCCACCGACGTAAAGGTCGCTTCCCGCCATCAAAAGAACTCTCACGGAGCCTGCCGACCCGCTCCTGGTAACGCCGCCGGCAAGGTCCCACCAGTTCGTCCCATCCCATCGAGCAATGCCGTTCGCATTGACGCCTCCGATACTGGTGAAAAACCCTCCGGCGTAAACGTCTCCATTCGTCGTCAGCGCGATGGCGCGAATATCACCGCCACCAGTCAGACCTGAGCCGAGCTGCGATCAGCTTGCGCCATCCCATTTGGCGATCCCGTGCACAATCGTTCCGCCCGCCCAGAAAAACTTCCCTCCGGCATAGACGTCTCCGGAATGCGCTACCGCCACAGCCAACACTTGTTGATCGAATTCGTTGCTGGAACCGCTGCTTAGCGCAGACCAGTTATAGCCATCCCAGACCGCCAACCGATTGGCACGGATGCCGCCCGCGGAGGTGAACTCGCCCCCAACAAAGACATTTGTGCCTTGGATGGCAATCGCATTGACCTCCGTTAGCTGATCACCCACTAAAGCCTTGTTCAGGGCTGACCAGCTTTGTCCGTCCCACTTGGCAACTCCGAATGCAGCCAGACTTCCTGCTCTGGCAAATTGTCCGCCGGCCGAGTAAACGGCGCCGCTGTTGCCGGTGCGAACCCCGCCCCCGAGATCCGACCAGCTGCTGCCGTCCCATTTGCCGACGCCGGAGAGCGGCGTGCTTCCGCCTGCGGTGAAGTCGCCTCCCACGAATAGATCATTGCTGCTTGTCGTTAAAGAATAGACCGGTCCGTCGGTGATTCCACCCCCAACTTCTGTCCATTGGCTGCCGTCCCACTTGGCCAGCCTTTTCGCTGTGTTCCCGCCTGCCGACAGAAACTGTCCTCCCGCGTAAAGCTCGCCGTCTTTGAGCGTCAACGCGAAAACCAAATCGTCAACTCCGCTGCCCAGTGGCGTCCAATTCGCACCGTCCCATTTGGCGATTCGATTCAAGGCGACGCTCGCCGAATTCGTAAAGTTGCCTGCCGCGTAAACCGAACCATCCGGACCGAGAGCAATTGCCGTCACTCGATCCGTTTGCCCATTGCCCAAGCCGCTGCCGAGCGCCGACCACTGCCGGCCGTCCCACTTTGCGATATTGGTCGTGTTGACTCCTCCTGCGCGGAAAAAACGACCGCCCACATAAACATTCGTCCCGTCAGCCGCGAGTGCGTACACTTGGCCAACCACTCCGTAGTCGGTGTCGTTACCGAGACGGGACCACTGATTGCCCTCCCACTTGGCAACGGAGTTTACGCCGAGACGCCCCGCCACTAAATCATTTACAGCCCCGAAATCTCCGCCGGCATAGACGGCGCTGCCGACCGTTGCGATGGCAAAGACCGAGCCGCTGGTGCCGTTGGTTACGGCGTCGTCGCCCAGTCGCAACCAGTGCGAACCATTCCACGCGCAGATTGAATTCGCGTTCAAACCACCGCCCGCGCCAAACGCGTTTCCGGGGAAGCTCCCTCCTGTATAGAGCTTTCCGTCATCAGTAAGTCCAAGCGTAAAGACAGAGCCAAGGTTCGGAAGGCCGAACCGTTCATCCCAGTTTCCCTCCTGGGCGTAAGAACGGCGGGATGCACCGCAAACAACGAACACAATGACAAAAGTTCCCACTGCCCAGCGTTTACATTTCATAGTTTTTCATTGTCGGGCAATCGGCGCTAAACCAGACGCCTTATACCAAAATCTGACTCTCAAATCGAGTCACGTGAAGATTTCCGTTTGCGCTACGGCACAGGTTGGCTTCACCACTCGAAGCAGATATTGCCGCAGAATATTGAAATGACAAGTTCGCTCGCAGAGATTGAATTCGTCTCATTAGAGATACCTTGCGAAGGAAGGCCTCGAAAAGCCGGTCTTGACTGGAGGCGCAGCCCCTATTTTCTAGCACGCCGGAACCAACACGCGCTTAGTGCCGCGACCGCACCCCGACGCCCCTGCTGCTCGCTCTACTCCGCGCGTGCTCGTTCCGGCTTTGAGGTGAAATGCAGTCGCGTCGCGCTTCCGTCTGAGCTTCGGCTCACTGCATTCCGCTCGCCGCTGCTCCAGACCGAAGCGCCAGGATCAACACGCACGATCTGCGCGCGCACCGCATCCTTGATTGTCAACCTGTCAGGACCACAGAAACGCATTCGCTTATGGTCGTGCGCGTGAATCGGGGTTTCGATTGTTGGTCGCCGGTCGCCGCGTCAATATCTTGCTCGCCCTGCTTCCCTCTGCGCTCCATATTGACCCGCCGCCCGGCTCCGGAGGTTGGCGTTTAGGATTGCGCGCACGAAATATCGTCACGCAATAAGCTGTTGGTCCATTTGACATTCGTATCATTTTTGATACAGTGGCTTGTGGATCCGAAACTTTATCTGCAAAGATTATGAGCAAAAGAACCCGACGCGGAAGTGACCTTCGGGATTTTCTCAAGGAACACGGAGTTCTCGATGAAGTGGAAGAACGCGCGATGAAACAGGCGCTGGCTCTCCAATTGGCGGAGTTGCTCAAGAAGAACGAACTCACCAAGGCGGAGATGGCAGCACGCATGAAAACGAGCCGCGCGGCGGTAGACCGCTTGCTGGATGAGTCGAACACTTCGGTCACGCTTGCGACGTTGGGCAAGGCGGCGCGGGCGCTGGGACGGAAAATCAAGATTGAACTGGCCCCGGCGTGAGCGGCGCTCATACCGGAAACTCATCTCTCATGCGCGACTTGACACCAGAAGAACAGGAAGCCATCCGACAAGCTGTGAACGATATGCGGATCGAAGGGTTCAGCATCTCGGAAGAACGGGCGATGGAACTGGCGCGCCAGGCGCTGGCCAAGGAATCCCCTCGGCACGCCGCCTGAATTGAGCGCACCACATCGCCGCGGAAATGGCAGAGAACGTACGAACGGCTTTAGGTTTGTTCACGCTTGCGAGGATCAGAACTGGAAAGTCAGACCATCAGCGATTAGAGCCATGAGATGCCGGATATGTTTATCAATTATGACCCTGGGGCTGATGGCCAACCGAGGCTTCGCCCAGTCCGTTTACACCCCGTACACTTGCGCCACACTTGCTGGAAATGCTGGCTATGGCAGCGCCGACGGTGCGGGCAGTACTGCGCGGTTTTGGTATCCTTCGGGCGTGGCGGTGGACAGCACCGGCAACGTCTATGTGGGCGATTACAACAACCACACCATCCGCAAAGTCTCGGCTGCCGGAGAGGTCACGACGCTTGCTGGGCTGGCGGGCTATAAGGGCAGCGCTGACGGAATAGGGAGCGATGCGCGGTTTAATCGACCGTTTGGCGTGACAATAGACAGCGCGGGAAACCTCCTGGTGGCGGAAGAGGGCAATGACATAATCCGAAAAGTCACTTCCGCAGGAGCGGTGACGACCCTGGCGGGACTGGCGGGTAGCCCTGGCAGCTTGGACGGGACGGGCAGCACCGCGCGGTTCGACGGCCCGGTTGGAGTGACAATAGATAGCGCGGATAACCTCTATGTGGCGGACAGATATAACCACACGATCCGCAAGATTACTTCGACGGGGGTCGTGACAACTCTGGCTGGGAAGGCGGGCATTTTTGGCAATGTGGACGGGACCGGGAGCGAAGCCCGGTTCAACGATCCTTATGGCGTGGCGGTGGACAGCACGGGCAATGTTTACGTGGCGGACACAGGAAACAACTTGCTCCGGAAGATTACGCCAACGGGAGTTGTCACGACGGTAGCCGAGCAGGCGGGAGTTGGTGTGGCGGTTGACACCGCGGACACTATCTACGTGGCCGACACCTACAAACATGTGATCCGTAGATTGATGCCGGCGGGGGTACTGGCCCCGCTGGCCGGACTGACGGGCAGTTCTGGAAGCACGGACGGCACCGGAAGCGATGCGCGGTTTTATTATCCATACGATCTAGCGGTAGATCGCACGGGCGTACTCTACGTCGCGGACGCATACAACCACGCGATCCGGAGGATAACGCCAGAGGGGACGGTAACGACAATCGCTGGAACCGCGAGCAGCATTGGTAACGCGGACGGGGTCGGCGCGAACGCGCGGTTCAATCTGCCTTCCGGTGTAACGGTGGATATCGCGACTAACATCTACGTGGCAGACACAGCAAACCACACAATCAGGAGAATCACGCCAGCGGGAGTCGTGACGACACTGGCCGGGCTGGCTGGCTATCCCGGCAGCACGGATGGAACGGGAACCGACGCACGATTTAATCAATCCTGGGGTGTGGCGGTGGACAGCGCTGGTAACGCCTATGTGGGAGATACAGGAAACCACACAATCCGAAAAATAACGGCGGCAGGAGTGGTGACGACGCTGGCGGGGCTGGCTGGCAGCGTTGGCGGCGACAATGGAACGGGCAGCGACGCGCGGTTCAATCATCCTTCGGGCGTGGCAGTGGATGATGCGGGGACCATCTATGTCGCGGACACATACAACCACATGATCCGGAAAGTGACGTCCTCAGGAGTAGTGACGACGCTCGCCGCCGGTTTCTTCTATCCGCGTGGAGTGGCATTGGACAGTGCGGGCAACGTTTACGTGGCGGACACAGGGAACAACGAGATCGAAAAAGTCACTCCGACTGGCTCGGTGACGGCGCTGGCCGGTGGCGCGCCCGGTTTTGGCAACACGGACGGGACGGGAAACGCGGCGCGGTTTTGGCAACCTTTAGGTCTGGCGCTGGACAACTCCGGCAACGTCTATGTCGCCGACGGGAACAACAATACGATCCGCAAAGTGACGCCGGCAGGGGTGGTGACGAAGCTCGCTGGTTTGCCGCGATTCGACATCTCTGGAAACCCGGTGGGCGGTAACGCGGACGAAACTGGGAATGCGGCGCGGTTCAACTCTCCGGCCGGCGTTGCGGTTGACAGTGCAGGCAACGTCTATGTGGCGGACGCATATAATAACACCATCCGGAGAGGATACCCGGAGAATGTGCCTCCGATTATCGTGAACCATGGACCAGGTTTCGGATTCAATGTTGGCCACTTCGGTTTTTTACTCAAGGGGCCGCCTGGACAGTTGGTAGTGGTAGAAGCTTCCGTTGATTTGAAGAGTTGGCAACCTCTTTGGACTAATACATTCGCGGGTACTCTTACGTTCAGTGATCCGCAGAGCAGCGTCACTCCCGGCCCATTGCGACGGCGCTTCTACCGCGCCCTTACACCGTAACCACGACCGATTCGGACTCCGAGGCACTTTCGATCCAACAAACCGACTTGTCGTCGCTTCGGGTTTGTGTATGCTTTGTTGGTTGAGATGACCCCGGAGGAAACAGCCCGGCAGCGAATCGACGCGATGCTTACCGCATCCGGCTGGATCATTCAAAATTACAAGGCGCTGAACCTCTCCGCCGGACGCGGCATTGCCGTCCGGGAAGTGCCGCTCAAGACCGGACCGTGCGATTACCTGCTCCTTGTTCATCGAAAGCCAGTTGGAATCGTCGAGGCCAAAAAGAAGGGAACCACGCTTTCGACCGTCGCCGATCAATCAGGTCGTTACGCTGCCGGTTTGCCGGACTTTCTTGCTACCGGGTTGACCGGACCGCTTCCGTTCCTTTACGAATCCACGGGCGTTGAAACTTTCTTCCGTGATGAACGCGACCCCGAGCCGCGCTCGCGCCGCGTCTTCTCCTTCCACCGCCCTGAGACGCTCGCCGCGTGGATCGCCGAACCTGACACCCTTCGCTCCCGGCTCGCAAAAATGGCCTTCGCGCATCCGCTCGCCACGACCGGCATGCGCGCTTGTCAGATCGAAGCCATCACGAACCTCGAACAATCCTTTGCCGGTGATCAGCCCCGTTCGTTGATCCAGTTGTCCACCGGCGCCGGCAAGACTTATACCGCGTGTGCCTTTACTTATCGCCTCATCAAACACTCGGGAGCGAAGCGGGTCCTTTTCCTCGTGGACCGCGCCAATCTCGGTCGCCAGGCCAAAGGCGAGTTCGATCAATTCGTCACGCCCGACACGGGCCGCAAATTCACCGAGCTTTACAACGTCCAACACCTCACCTCGAACCAGCTCGACT
>QHPW01000316.1:4511-13130 GCA_003219675.1 Verrucomicrobiota bacterium | reverse complement strand
CAAACCGTTCATCCGGCGACAACGCGGCGTCAATCAAGGCCAGTTTGCCCTGTTGCTCGTAATACTTCGCCAGAGGTTTGGTCTGCCGGGTGTAAATCTCGAATCGCCTGCGCACCACCGGCTCGCTGTCGTCAGCCCGCTGCGTCAATGCCACGGCGCAATCGTCGCAAATCCCGGCCACTTTGGGCGGCACGGAATAAATATGATACACCCGGCCGCATTTCGGACAACTCCAGCGACCGGTGATCCGGTCAAGGATGATTTTCAAATCGCAGGCGTACAGGATCACCGCCTCGATGGGCGCGCCGCGTTCGGCCAGCCATTCATCCAACGCCTTGGCCTGGCTCAAGGTCCGCGGAAAACCGTCGAGCATGAATCCGTGGTCCAGCGGCGCCGATTTCAGCCATTGGCCCATGAACTTCAGCACGGTACGGTCCGGCACCAACTCGCCGTTTTCAAGGAACGATTTCGCTCGCTGCCCGATGGCCGAGCCTTTTTCCACCTCGCGCCGGAGCAAGTGGCCCGAGGAGACGTGGTTTAATCGGAGTTCCTGCTGCAGTCGCGCGGCGGTGGTCCCTTTTCCCGATCCCGGCGGGCCCAGGAGTATGATCCGCCGCTTCATAAGTCAGAAGCGGCCACGAATCCTTCCTTTCTTCAGGAATCCGTCGTAATGCCGCATCAGCAGGTGCGATTCCATCTGTCGCATGGTGTCCAGCAGGACGCCCACCGTGATCAAAATGCTGGTGCCGCCAAAAAAGCGGGTGACTGCCGGAGGAATCAGAAACACCTGCCCCAACAGGGAGGGGACGACGGCAATCAAGGTGAGAAAAATCGCGCCGGCCAGGGTAATTCGACTCATCGCCCGGTGCAGATAATCGCTGGTCTGCTGTCCGGGCCGGACGCCGGGAATATAGCCGCCGTGCTTTTTCAGATCGTCGGCGATCTGGATCTCGTTGAACTGGGTCGCGACCCAAAAATAAGAAAAGAACAAAATCATCAGGGAATACAGAATGTAGTAAACCAGATGGCCGGCCTCGAGTTGGCGGCCGATTTCCTCGAAAAACTTCATGGTCAACAGTTGGCTCAACATGTAGCAGATTTTGCTGGGGAACATCAGGATCGCCTGGGCAAAAATGATCGGCATCACTCCGGCATAATTGACCCGCAGCGGCATGAACGAGCTGCTGCCCTGATAGACTTTTCGCCCGACCATCCGCTGGGCGTATTGCACCGGAATTTTTCGTTGGGCCTGGGTGACCGCGACGACACCGGCCACCACCGCCAGCAGCAGGAAGATCAACGCGATTCCATGAAACAGATTGAACTGGCGTTCGCCGCCGGCGTGAGGAGTAAACATGTAATACGCCGCCTGAACCGCGCTCGGCAGGTCGGCCACAATCCCGATGGTGATGACCAGTGAAACGCCGTTGCCGATGCCGCGTTCGGTGATCTGTTCCCCCAGCCACATCAGCAGCAATGTGCCAGTGGTCAGAATCAGCACGGTTTGAATCCGGTACCACCAGAGGTTCTCCACCAGCACCAGTTGGCCGGTGAACTGCTGGAAAGGTTTCTCCGGATGTTCCCAGGTCAACGCCATGAGGGTCCCATGCCCAAGGCACAACACCACCGTCAAGTAACGGCCATATTGGATGAGTTTTGCGCGGCCGCCTTCTTCCCGCGCCAGCTTGCTCAACTGGGGAATCACCGCCGTCAGCAGTTGGACAATGATCGTCGCCGTGATGTACGGCATGATCCCGAGAGAACCCACGGCGCAATGTTGCAGCGCGCCCCCGGTAAAGAGGCTGTACATGCCCAGGATGGAGCCGCCCAGTTCCTTCGCGTGCTGCTCGAAATACTTCATCAATTCCGCTCCGTTCAATCCCGGAATCGTAATCCAGGCCATGATCCGGCAGATGCCCAGCAGCAGCAGCGTGAAGATGATCCGCGATTTGAGCTCCGGAATCTTGAAACAGTTTGCGAACGTGTTGGCTATGGCCCGGAACATGGGTCAGCGATGGAGGAGGGGAATGATTTTAAGCCTTGGCCGGTTGAGCTTTTTTGGCGCCGACGATTTCGCAGACGCCGCCCGCCGATTCGATCCCGGCCCGGGCCGAGGCGCTGAACGCATGCGCGCTGACGGTCAATTTCTTTTTCAACCCGCCGGCTCCGAGGATTTTGATGCCATTGGCGGGCCCGTTGGCAAGGCCGACGGCGCGCAAGGCCGCCTCATCCACGCGGGCCCCGTTTTCAAACCGGTTCAAGGCCTCCAGGTTGACCGGCAGATATCGGGTGGCATGACGCGCATTGTTGAAACCGCGTTTCGGAATGCGGCGAATCAGCGGCATCTGGCCGCCTTCAAAACCGATGCGGATCGAGCTGCCCGAGCGGGCTGTCTGGCCCTTGCCGCCCCGTCCGCTGGTCTTGCCGTGGCCGCTGGATTCACCCTGACCGAGCCGTTTGCGACGGTGCCTGGAGCCGGGACGGGATTTGAGATCGTGTAAACGCATAGAAAATCAAGCCGCAGCAGGCTTTGTTTCCTTCAGTCGCGTCTCCAGACCGCGGCTGCGATAAATGTCATGGCGCAGGCGAAGCTGTTGCAAGGCCCCGAGAGTCGCTTTCGCCACGTTGGCGGCGTTCTTGGAACCCAGCGACTTGCTCAGAACGTCCTTCACGCCGGCCGATTCGAGCACCGCGCGAACGGTCTTGCCGGCAATAATGCCGGTGCCCGGCGAGGCCGGTCGCAGCAACACACGCGCCCCATCAAACGCCGAGAACACCTCGTGCGGGATGGTCACATCTTTCAACGCCACGCTGATCATGTTCTGCCTGGCGATGTCGCCGCCTTTGCGAATGGCGTCCGCCACTTCGCCGGCCTTGCCCAGACCGAGCCCGACGCGGCCGTGCTTATCCCCGGCGACGATCAGCGCGCTGAAGCTGAAACGGCGTCCGCCTTTCACGACCTTGGCGGAACGATTGATGTAAACCACCTTTTCGCTCAGCTCGTTCTCGCCCTTGCCATCAGCAGGCCCGCCAGCCGATTCCGCCGTGCCCCGGCCCCGGCGCGGACCGCGACCGCGGACCGGGCGACTTTCCTCCGGATTGGTTCTGATTTCGTCAGCCACTTGTTCTCCTGGTTCAATTAGAATTTCAGCCCCGCTTCGCGCGCGGCGTCCGCCAGCGCCTTCACTTTGCCGTGGTACCGGGCACTGCCGCGATCAAACACGACCTGTTCGATCCCTTTGGCCCTGGCCGCCGCCGCCGCCAATTTGCCGAGGCGCGCCGCGCCGGTCACGTTGGCGGCGGACTGCCGGCGGTCGGGGACCGGTTTGCCCAGACTGGATACTGCCGCCACGGTATGACCCGCGTTGTCATCAATGAATTGCACATAAACATTCTTCCCCGTGAACCGGACACTCATCCGGGGACGTTCCGGTGTGCCGATCACTTTCATGCGAACCCGCCAGTGGCGGCGCCGCCGCAGGTCCTGTTTCATTTCTGTTCTCATTTCAATTCATCACGGATTGTGCCGTGAATCGGTTTCCTGCCGTCATCAGGGCTATTGCACGGTCTTGCCTTCCTTGCGGACCACGTGCTCGCCAACATAACGGACCCCCTTGCCTTTGTAGGGCTCGGGGGGATAGAAGCTGCGGATTTCAGCCGCAACCTGGCCGACCACTTGTTTACTCGGCCCTTCGATGGTGAGTTTCGTATTCTCCTCGACGGTCACCTTGATCTGGTCGGGAATCAGGTAGTTGACCGGATGTGAGTAGCCCAGGCTCAGGTTCACATTCTTTCCCTGGACCGCCGCTTTGAAACCCACTCCCTGGATTTCCAGTTTCTTCATGAACCCCTCGCTGACGCCCTTGACCATGTTGTTCAGAGTCGCGCGGCTCAATCCGTGCAGCGCCCTGGCCTCGGCGCCGTCCCCGTCGCGATTCACTTTGATCTGCGCGCCTTCGACGACGGCAGAAGTTCGTTTAGGCAACTCGAAATCGAGTTTGCCTTTCGGCCCTTCGACATGCACTTTCCGATCCTTCACTTCCACCTTGACCTTGGCGGGGATATCAATCGGCAATCGTCCAATGCGTGACATAAATCAAAAGCGGGTTGGAGTCATGGAATAACGGAGTGGAGTCTTGGAGTCTTGGAGTAATGGAGTCATGGAGCGTTGGCCGCCGCCGATTCGCAGCACTCCAGTACTCCGCCTCTCCAGCACTCCGCGATTTTGATACTCCATCTTCATCTTCTCACCAGATATAGCAAATCAACTCGCCGCCTAAATTCTGCCTGCGCGCATCCACGCCGGTCATGACGCCGCGCGGCGTCGAGACGATCGCCGTACCCATGCCTCCGAGCACGCGTGGAAGTTCGCTTCCGCGGACGTAGCGGCGCAGACCCGGCTTGCTCACGCGTTTCAAACCGACGAGCACGCCTTTGCGCCCCTGGTATTTCAGCTTGAGCCGGAGTTTCTTTGCCGTCTTGCCCTCCACCGAGCAATCGGCGATGTAGCCTTCTTTCTTCAGGATATGGGCGATGCTTTCCTTCATCCTGGAGTGCGCCACTTCCACCTCCGGCACCAACGCCAGATTCGCGTTGCGCAGGCGCGTGAGCATGTCTGAAATCGGATCGGTCATAATTTTACCAACTGGCTTTGGTGACGCCCGGAATCAAACCGGACAGGGCCATCTCCCGGAATGTCAGGCGCGAGCAGCCGAACTTGCGCAAATAGGCGTGCCGCCGGCCGCTGATGGCACATCGGTTCACGACGCGGACCGGGCTGGCGTTGCGCGGCAGCCTGGCCAGGGCGGCGTAATCGCCCTTCGCCTTCAATTCCGCGCGCAAGGCGGCGTACTTCCTGACGGTTTCTCTTTTCTTTTTGTTGCGCTCTTTCCAGGCGGTTTTAGCCATACTCACCTTCCTTCAGCAAACGGCATCCCCATCAATTTGAGCAGTTCCAGCGCCTCGTCGTCGGTCGGCGCCGTGGTCACAATGGTAACGTCCATGCCCTGGTGCCGCTTTATTTTGTCCAGGTCAATTTCAGGAAAAATCGTCTGGTCCGACAAGCCGAGCGAGTAATTGCCGCGCCCGTCGAACGAACGGCTGGAAACGCCGCGAAAGTCGCGAATGCGCGGCAGCGCCGCCGCCACCAGACGGTCGAAAAACTCGTACATCACGTCGCGGCGCAGCGTCACCCGGCAACCGATCGGCTGGCCCTGGCGCAGTTTGAAATTCGCCACGCTCTTGCGGGACTTGTTGATCACCGGCTTGCGCCCGGTGATGAGTCCCAGGTCCCGGGCCGCGTCGTCCACGGCGCTTTTTTCCAGCTGTGCGCTGACGCCCATGTTGACCACAATTTTCTCGAGCCGCGGCACCTGATGGACATTCCCATACTTCCGCTTTTCCATCAATGCGGGCCGCACACTCTCAACGTATTTCTGATACAACCTGGCTTTCATTTCGTTCTCGTCCGGATTCGTCCGGAGCATTGTTCTGCCGGGCGCTGAATCGAAATCCGATCTCTACGTGTTTTCCGGCGCCACACCCCGTTTGGCGGCGCGGGCGTCAAATTTTTCCGCCGACATGACATTGGAAATGTGGATCGAACCTTCGCGCTCGATGATCGTCCCCTGCGGATGCTGCTGGCTCTTGCGCTGATGTTTCTTGATCATCCTGACGCCTTCCACGATCACCCGCTGCTTGCCGGTCAGAATCGTAATGACCTTGCCGCGTTTGCCGCGCTCGGTGCCTGCAAGGACCACCACTTCGTCGCCCTTCTTCACATGAAATCTCTGCATAGCTTCAAATCACCTCCGGCGCGAGCGAGATGATTTTCATGAACTTCCTGTCCCGCAGCTCGCGCGCCACGGGGCCGAAGATGCGCGTTCCACGCGGATTGTTTTCTTTGTCAATGATCACGATGGCGTTGGTGTCGAAACGCAAATACGAACCATCGCTGCGACGAATCGGTTTGCGCGTCCGGACCACCACCGCATCCACCACATCGCCCTTCTTCACGGTGCCGTCCGGGGCGGCTTCTTTGATGTGGGCTTTGATGACGTCCCCCACCCGCGCATAACGCTGATTGCGTCCGATGACACCGATGGCCGCCGCGCGCTTGGCGCCGGTGTTGTCAGCCACATCCAAAATGGAACGAATCTGTAACATATACCGTCCTCGGCTCAGGCCACCCCGGCCACTTCCTGGTTGCGGTCGACGATCTCGACCAGCCGCCAGGATTTGGTTCTGGACAACGGCCGTGTCTCCTGGATGCGAACGCGGTCGCCGACTTTGGCCTGGTTCTTCTCGTCATGCACGTAGAACTTGCTGTAGGCGGTTACCACTTTCTTGAACCGGGGATGGCGAAACCGCCGTTCCACCCGGACCACGATGGTCTTGTCCATTTTGTCGGACACGACTTCTCCGACGCGTTCCTTGCGATGGCCACGATGCAAATCGGTCTCAGGCATATAGAATTCAGGCGGCCTTGCGGCGCAGTTGAGAGATTCGGGTTTCGATTCGCGCGATGTCGCGGCGCAAGAGCCGCAGCCGCGCCGGCTTTTCCAACTGAGCGCTGGCCTGCTGCAAACGCAGATTAAACATTTCCTGGCGCAGGTCGCGGCCTTTGGCCGTCAACTCCACCAGCGTCAGATCCTTCAATTCGGACGATTTCATCGTTCCACCGCCTGCTCAACCCAGTTTATGTCGGGAAATTAACCGCGTCTTGATCGGCAGCTTCGCCGACGCCAGACGCATCGACTCGCGCGCCACCGCCTCCGGAACGCCATCCACTTCAAACAAGACATTGGCCGGGCGAATGACCGAGACCCACGATTCCACGCCGCCCTTGCCGGTGCCCATGCGCACTTCCAACGGCTTCTTGGTGATGGACTTGTCGGGAAACACGCGCAGCCAGACTTTGCCGCGCCGTTTCATGAAACGGGTGATGGCCACGCGCGCGGCCTCGATCTGCTTGGTGTCCAGCCAGCAGCGCTCCAGCGCCTGCAATCCATATTCGCCGAAAGCCACGGTGTTGCAACGCGACGCAATCCCGGTGCGATGACCGCGCTGCATCTTGCGATACTTCACTCTCTCCGGCATCAACGGCATAACAAATCCTCGTGTGGATCAAATTCAGTTTGACGGCGCGGCGCCCGCGCCGGCGGCCTTGTTTCCGCGTTCGACTTTGGTCTCGCCTTTGCAAATCCAGCATTTGACTCCCAGCTTGCCGTACACCGTGCTCGCCTCGGCAAAGCCGTAATCAATGTTCGCGCGCAGCGTGTGCAACGGCACGCGGCCCTCATGATACATCTCCGTGCGCGCCAGTTCTGCCCCGCCCAACCGGCCCGCGCATCGGATCTTGATGCCGTCCGCTCCAAAATCCATCGCCGTCTGCACCGCTTTTTTCATGGCGCGACGGAATGATATGCGACGCTCCAACTGCAACGCGATGTTTTCCGCCACAAGCTGGGCGTCCAACTCCGGCGTCTTGATTTCCTGAATATCCACGAAAATCTCCTTGCCGGTCATCCGGCTCAAATCCTCTTTGATCTTGTCGATCTCGGCGCCTTTGCGACCGATGACGACGCCGGGGCGGGCGGTGAAGATGGTGATGCGGCAACGGGTCGCCGCGCGCTCGATCTGGATTTTCGGCACCGAGGCCGATTCCAGTTTCTTTTTCAGGATGTCGCGGATCCTGCGGTCCTCCGCGAGCAGTTTGCCGAACTCCTTTTTCTCGGCATACCATTTCGAGCGCCAGTCTTTGTTGACGGCGATTCGCAGTCCGATTGGATTGGTCTTTTGTCCCATGGTCAGAATCGGGGCGACGGAGTGATGGAGTGATGGAGTGCTGAGCAGACCGCGTGTTGGTTGCCAGCACTCCAACACTCCAACACTCCAATTCTTCGTTGGTTCATGTTACTCAATCAGCGAGAACAATCTTGACGTGGCAGTTCCGCTTCAAAATCGGCCCCGCGGAACCGCGCGCCTTGGGCGTAAACCGCCGCAAGGTGCGGGCGGTCTGTGCCACCGCTTCTTTGACGAGCAATGCCTCGACCACCAGGCCCTCATATTCCGACCTGGTCCGCTTCAAATCCTCGGCGTTGGCCATGGCCGATTTCAACGTTTTGGCCACGAAACGCGCGGATTTGCGCGGCACAACGGCGAGCACCGCCTGCGCCTGCACCGCGTTCATGCCCTGAATCTGCCGAACCACTTCGCGCATCTTCTGCGCCGACATGCGCACGTTGCGGGTAATCGCCTGGACTTCCATACCTATTTTGCCTCGGCCTTGGCCGTGTGGGCGCCGTGTTTCCTGAAAACGCGCGTCGGGGAAAATTCGCCGAGCCGGTGCCCCACCATGTTTTCCGTCACGAACACCGGGTTGAACACCTTGCCGTTGTGCACGTTGAACGTCAGTCCGACAAAATCCGGTGTGATCGTCGAACGACGCGACCAGGTTTTGATCGGCGCCTTCGATTTGGTCTCTTTCGCCTTCACAATCTTTTCCAGCAAATGATAGTCAATGAACGGGCCTTTTTTAATCGAGCGTCCCATAATCCAATTTATGATTTGCGATTCACGATTGACGATTTTTCCCGCGTCAACATCTTAACGATTCCG
>QHPW01000316.1:0-4475 GCA_003219675.1 Verrucomicrobiota bacterium | reverse complement strand
CCTTCCGCTTGCGACGGGTCCTGTACCCCTTGGCCAGCAAACCCCACGGCGACGTGAGCTGCTGCCAGCCGCCGCCGCTTTTGGATTTGCCCGCGCCGCCGCCGTTCGGGTGGTCCACCGGGTTGCGCGACACGCCGCGGTTGATGGGCCGGATGCCACGGTGCCGCGAACGTCCCGCTTTGCCCAGGACCACGTTTTCATGCTCCAGATTGCCGACCTGCCCGATGGTCGCGTAACAATTCTCGTGAATCCTGCGGATCTCGCCGGACGGCAGCCGCACCTGAGTGTAATCTTCGTCGCGCGACATCAAGGTGGCCGCGCCACCGGCGGAGCGAACCACCTGCCCCCCTCTGCCCGGCGTCAGTTCGATGTTGTGAATCGACATGCCAATCGGAATGGATTTGAGCGGAAGACTGTTGCCGACTTCCGGCGGGGCCTCCGGCCCGCTCATGACTTTCGCGCCGACTTGAATGCCTTTCGGGGCAATGATGTAGCGTTTGTCACCGTCCTTGTATTCGAGCAACGCCAGCCGGGCGGTGCGGATCGGGTCATACTCGATGGCGGACACCCTGGCCTCCACGCCGTGCTTGTCGCGTTTGAAATCGACCAGGCGGATTTTCTGCTTGTGGCCGCCGCCGATGCCGCGCGCGGTGACACGACCGTAACAGTTGCGTCCGCCGGTCTTCTTGCGGGTGACCACCAGGCTTTTTTCCGGCCCGATCCTGGTGACGTCCGCATACGATGCGATGGTGATGTATCGCGTGGACGGCGTCAGTGGTCTGAAGGTTTTGACTGGCATAAAACCAAAGGCGTTAAGTGAGGACGATTTTGTCCCCTTCCTTCAAAGTCACGATGGCCTTCTTCCAATCCGGCGTTTTGCCGGCCTGGACGGTGCGTTGGCGGCGATATTTCCCACGCACGTTCATGGTGCTCACATCAATGACTTTGACCTTGAACAGCTCCTGCACGGCCTGGCGAATCTGGATTTTGTTCGCCCGCTTGTCGGCCACCACCGTGTACTGGTTGAACTTTTCCGATTGTGTCGTGCCCTTCTCGGTCAGGCGGACAGTTTTGATGACTTCAAAAGCGTTCATGGCGACCTACCCGGCCAATCGTTGTTCGACCCGTTCAAAGGCGCCGCGGGTGAACAACAGCTTGTCGAAGCGCAGCACCTGGTACGTGTTCAGCGAATCGCTTGTGGCCAGTTCCACACGCGGCAGGTTGCGCGACGCCAACGTGAGGTTTCTGTCCTGGCCGGGAGAAATCACCAGGGCCGAGCCTTCCACATTCAACGCGTTCAGCAGGGTCACAAATTCCCTGGTCCGTGGCGAATTCAGCTTGAGATCATCCACCACAACCACATCGCCGGACTTCAGCCGTTCGCTCAGCGCTTTGCGCAGCGCCAACTGTTTGGTGGCCTTGGAAATCTTCTTGCCGAAATCCCGCGGCTTCGGGCCGAACACGACCCCGCCGCCACGCCACAAGGGCGAGGCAAACGAGCCGGCGCGCGCCCGGCCGGTGCCCTTCTGTCGCCACGGCTTTTTGCCGGTGCCGGCGACCTCGCCCATCGTCTTGGTGCAGGCGGTGCCCATCCGCTGGTTGGCGAGATAAGCCACGACCGAGTCGTGCACGGCTTGCGTGCCTTTGCCGTCCTCGATGAGTGAAAACTTCACTTCCAGTTCGCCCTGGTCTCTGCCCGCAATGTTTTTCACCGTAAGTTTCATCTGCTCGCGCCCTGACAATGTCACCTTTTAACGGCCCAACGACTCACTTCTTCGCCGCCGCCTGCTTCGGGTTTTTCTTCGATTCCCGGATGATCACGTAATCGCCCTTGGCGCCGGGAATCGCGCCTTTGATCAGCAAAATGTTCTCCGCTTCGCGCACCTGAATGATCTGGAGGTTTTGGGTGGTCCGCCGGACCTGGCCCATGTGACCGGGCATTTTGAGGCCGCGTCGCACCGTGCCTGGAAACAGACGGCACCCAATCGCGCCGCTGCGCCGATGCCAGCCCTTCGCGCCGTGGGTGCTGTCCCCGCCGCGAAAATGATGCCGCTTGACCACGCCTTCGAAGCCGCGGCCTTTGGTAACGCCGATGGCATCCACGTAGTCGCCTTGCGCGAAAATATTCACGCTGACCACATCGCCGGGCTTCACGTCCACCGAAAAGTCGCGAAACTCGCGAATGCGCTTTAGCGGCGAAGCGCCGAACTTCTTCAGATGGCCATTCAACGGCCTGGTCAGCCGCGATTCTTTCTGCTCGCCAAATCCAAGCTGCACCGCCTTGTAACCGTCGGTCTCGACCGTCTTGCATTGAATCACGCGGTTGGGGCCGGCGAGCACGACGGTGACGGGGACGATGTTTCCCTGCGCGTCGTAAACGCTGGTCTGGCCCAGTTTTTTTCCGATTAACCCTAACATAGTCAGGAAATGGAGTGATCGAGTGACGCAGTGATGGAATGATGGAGGGCAAGACTCCAGCCCTCCAGCCCTTCATCACTCCGTTTGCTCGTTTGTCGCTGCATCAGTTAAATCTTGATAGTGATGTCCACGCCCGCCGGCAGGTTCAGTTTTTTCAACTCGTCCACGGTCTTGGCGGTGGGATCGATGATGTCCAGCAACCGCTTGTGAGTGCGTTGCTCGAAAGTTTCGTGGGATTTTTTGTCCGCGTGGGGCGAACGGCCGACGGTGAACCTCTCGATGCGGGTCGGCAGCGGAATTGGACCCGCCACGCGCGCGCCAGTGCGCTTGACCGTCTCCACGATTTCATGCGCCGACTGGTCGATGACCCGGTGGTCGTAAGCCTTCAGTCGAATGCGAATGCGTTGTCCAGCCATACAAAGAACAAGTAACCTGATTTCGTGTTAGGTGCGCGCCGCGGGTTTCGATTTCGCGGAGTCCAGAATTGTATTCAAAATGCTCGAAGGCACCTGCTCGAAGGTGAGCGGCTTCGCTTCGATGCCGGTAATCGTGCCGCGCCGGCGGTTAATGTCGCCCAGCAAATCGCCCTGATATTCGTCCGGAGTCGTGACTTCCACTTTCATGATCGGTTCGAGCAGGATCGGGTTCGCTTTCTTGAAGGCGTCCTTCAGCGCGAAGATGCCGGCCATCTTGAACGCCAATTCGTTCGAGTCCACTTCGTGGAACGTGCCGTCCACGATCTGCACTTTGAAGTCGATGACCTGGTAACCGGCATAGACACCGCCGCGAATGGCTTCTTCAATGCCGTCAATGACCGCGGGGATGTACTCTCTGGGGATCGCGCCGCCGACGATCTTGTTTTCGATCTCCACGCCCTTGCTCTTTTCATTCGGTTGAATCTGGATAATGGCGTGGCCGTATTGGCCCCGACCGCCCGATTGCCGAATGAATTTGCCTTCGCCTTCGGCGGGTTTGGTGATGGTTTCGCGATAGGCGATTTGCGGCGCGCCCGCGCTGGCATCCACCTTGAATTCGCGGAACAAACGATCGCGGATGATTTCCAGGTGCAACTCGCCCATCCCCGCGATGATGAGCTGGCCGGTCTCCTCGTTGGTGAAGCAGCGAAAGGTCGGATCTTCCTCCGCCAGACGCTGCAAACCCTCCCCCATCTTGTCGCGATCGGCCCGGGTCTTCGGCTCGACCGCCATGCTGATGACCGGCTCCGGGAACGTGGGCGGTTCGAGCGCCACCTCAAAGTCTTCATCGCACAGCGTGTCGCCGGTCCAGATGTTTCGCAGACCGACCAGCGCGGCAATGTCACCGGAATAAACCTGTTCGACGTCCTTTCGCTCGCTTCCCTGAATGATCATCAAGCGGCTGACGCGCTCGCGTTTGCGCGTGCGCGGATTGTAAATCGTGTCGCCTTTCCTGAGCTGGCCGGAATAAACGCGGAAGAAAACCAATTTGCCCGCGTAAGAATCGGTCCACAGCTTGAACGCCAGCGAGCAGAACTTGTTGTTGTCGCCCGGCTCGACCGTGACGAGGTTGTCGGTGCCCGGTTCGTGGCCTTCCGCCGGCGGGACGTCCAGAGGGCTCGGCAGATAATCCACCACCGCGTCGATGAGCGGCTGCACGCCTTTCTTCTTGAAGGCCGAACCACACAGCACCGGGACCAATTCGATCCTGCACGTCAGCCGTCGAATCGCCGCCTTGAGCACCAGCGGGCCGATCGGTTTTTCTTCGATCACGAGCTCGGCAATCGCGTCGTCCTTGTTGGAGACCGCGTCGATCAGCTCGGTCAGCGCGGTCCTGGCCTTTTCTTTCAAAGGATCGGGAATTTCCTTCGCTTCATACTTGAGCCCCTCATTGGCCACATCCCCCGCGCCCCAGACAATCGCCTTCTGGTTCACCACGTCGATGACGCCTTCAAATTTATCTTCCGCGCCGATCGGGAGGAAGACCGGGTAGGCGTAAGCCCCGAGTTTTCTCCGCATGTCGTTCAGGGCGTTCTCGAAGTTCGCGCCGGTGCGGTCCATTTTGTTGACGAAGGCGATGCG
>QHPW01000315.1 GCA_003219675.1 Verrucomicrobiota bacterium | reverse complement strand
ACTCCTGCGCCAGATAACCGTTCCCCTCCAATGTCCGGATCATGCTCACTCGCGGACCGTTCGTGAATCGAAAGAGAATAATGATGACGTTCTGCGCCAGCAGGAACATCAGGAAGCCGATATAGGTCCGCTTTTTGGCGAACAGCTTCCACAGCTCGTTGCGCAGTTGTAAGTAAAACATTGTACTTCGTTAAATTGTTAAATTGTTAAATCGTTGAATCGTCGCCGTGACCGCCGGCCATGGGTAACGATTCAACGATCAGAATGATCAGAATCACCCCGCATCAGTCCCAAATAAAAGTCTTCAAGGGTTTGTTCGTGTCGCGCGATCTCATAAACCGCCACGCCTTGCTCTACCAGCCGGCGCACAATCCGGTCCGAGCCGATCTCCGGCGCGAGCGCCACAAATTGTCCGTCGCGCTCGTCCACGATGAGCCTGTCGTGACGCAACGCTTTGACCGCTTGCGAAAAATCATCCACACGCAAGCGAACCCAGTTTCCGGACTGCTTGACGGCCGCCAGCGGACCTTCAAACACCTTTCGCCCCTGGTTCATCACCGCGATGCGCGTGCAAAGCTGCTCGACCTCGTTCAGCAGATGCGACGACAGGAAAATGGTCAGGCCGAGCTCGCGATGGAGCCGGCGAATGGTCTGGCGCATCTCGTGAATTCCCTCCGGATCGAGTCCGTCGCCGGGTTCGTCGAGGATGAGCAATTCGGGCTGCGGCAACAGGGCCTGCGCCAAAGCCAGCCGTGCACGCATCCCGTGGGAATAGGTTTTGACCTTCGAATTCTCACGCCCGGTCAACCCGACCCAATCAATCACTTCGCCAATCCGGTCCCGCGGCGTCGGCGCGGTGTAATGGCTCAGAATCTCCAGGTTCCGCCAGCCGCTCAGGTAGTCGTAAAACTCAGGCGTTTCAAAAATCGCGCCGACCTTTTGCAGCGCCAATGAACGTCGCCGCGTCACGTTGTGACCGCAAACCTGAACTTCTCCCTGCGTGGGCCAGACCTGTCCGAGCATCATGCCGATAGCCGTGCTCTTGCCCGCGCCGTTATGGCCGAGCAACCCAAACACTTCGCCTTTTGGAACGTGCAATGTCAGACCGTCCACGGCGACGCGCTGGCCGAAAATCTTGGTAAGACCAGAGAAGCGAATCACTTTTTGACTCCTTGATTTTCCGGCGCCTTGGATTCGAGTTGCTTCAACGCGCCTTTGGCATAGCCGCTGACGCTGTTTTTACGCTGTGCCGCCTTTTCGAGTGCAGAAATGATCGTGTCAGCCGATTCCTTGAACTTTACCAACGCCTGCGCGGCGGTGGCGGCCACCAGCGTGTTGGTGTTCTCCAGAGCTTCAATCAGAGCGGGCACAGCAAGCGCCGGCTCTGCCTTCATCTCTCCCAACAGTTGAGCCGCCTGGTAAGCGATCTGGCCGTCGGGGTTCCTTAGGATCTCAATGGCAACCGGCACAACGCCGGCCTCGACGACCCTGTCGGGTGCGACTCGGTTCAGTGCAACGGCAGCCAGTAAGCGCGCCGGCTGATAGGTATCATGCAACGCGTTTGTAAGAACTGGAACAACGACCTCGTGTTGCTCGGGATAATACCTCAACGCGATGGCCGCGTTATTCCGCACGCCGGATTCGAGGTCCCGCGCCAGCCGAACAAACTCCGGCAACAACTTTTTCTTCTCCTTTTCCGGCATCAGATTCAGCCGGGCGTTTTCGTCTTCACCCCAGGTGAAAAACGAAATGGCGATCATGCGCACGCCGCCCATTCGGTCATTCAATGCGTGAATCATCGCCGGCGTGGCGCTTTTCGCCTCGTTGCCCAGTCGTGAAAGCAAATCAACCAAACACATGCGAGTGCTATAGGTAGAATCCGACGTAACTGCGGGCAGCCTTCCCGCCAGGAAACCGGGCAATCGCGGCGCGATTCGTTGATACGCCCGGACATAGGCTCTTTCCCAGCGGGACCGACGATCCGCGCGGTCTAACGCGCGAGTCAGAACTCGAACACCCTCCGGTCCAAAATCCCGCCATTGCTTCGTTTGCTCTTCGCTTCCGTTATAGACAATGTTCTTAATCCAATCACTCTCAGGTATCCCGTGAAAGAGCGGGTCAGGCGGAGGCAGAAGCAGCCAGGCCAGCCCAGCGAGCAGGACCACCAGCGGCGCGACCCACAAAACGCGTCTTCGGGTCTTCATACGCCGGCGAGGAAACGCGGCACGATATTCAATCGTGGCGTCAATCGTAAATCGTAAATCGCAAATCCGCTCATTTCGTTCCTTCAATCGCCAGCAAATTTTTGATGTGGCCGTCGGCGTAAAGGTAGTTGACGCCCTTCTTCGCGCCGCGCGCGTTGTGAAACGTCTCCTTGTCGAACATCACCGGAATCTGGTGGGGATCGAAATCCATGTTCAACACCTTCAAGTGCTCCGCGTCCTGGCCGTTCAGCAAACTGTTCCACGCGTAGCTCGATCCGGTCTGTTCAAAGATTTGCTTTCGGTCAGAAGGGCAGCGCAACACCTGCACGGCGCCGAGATAATTGGAGAGCACGACATCGACGCCGGGCAAAACATTCGTGGAAGGTGGCGCATTCGTTTCAAACAGCCTGTCCCGCATCACCGGCAGACGATTGTTGTTGTCCTGCGTGTAAAGCTGCAACGCGATGCCGATCTGCCGCAGGTTGCTCAAACACGCGGCGGCGCGTCCCGCTTCCTTTGCCTTGCTGAACGCCGGCAACAACAACCCCGCCAGCACGCCAAGGATCGCCAGCACGACCAGCAGTTCCACCAGCGTAAAGGCCCGCTTCCGGTCCATTTTAACCTTGTAACGGTTTAACGTTTTAACGATTCGCGCGAAACATCCGCCCGCTCTCCATCGTCCGCTGCAATTCCTCCAGCAACGGCGCCATCTCCGCCTTCGTCTGTGCCGAGCTTTCGCTGTAGAACGTTCTCAAACCGATCTTCGCCATCTTCTGCTGCAAGTCCTCGCTGAGCACAGGCGGGCGATTGGTTTCCCCGTCCGACGGCGGTTCGTCGCCCTCCGTCGTCTGCTCCCGGGTCTCTTTGAGCCGTTTCATGGCGTCACTGATCGCTCGCCTCCGCCTCTCCTCCGGCAACTGTTCAAACGAACTCAGCATTTGCTTGAAACCGGTGGGCATCGTCAACTCGACGAATG
>QHPW01000070.1:4313-4887 GCA_003219675.1 Verrucomicrobiota bacterium | reverse complement strand
CCATTCGCAAGACGCTGCCGGTCGCGCTCTGGACCGCCGAGCCGCTGGTCTGGTTCGCGCGCATCGCCCATCCGTTCATCTGGCTGTTGAACTGTTCGGCGCAGTGGCTCCTCGGCCGGCTGGGCGTCGAGACGGCTCGAGAAGCCGAACGCCCCCATTCCGAAGAGGAGCTGCGTTTGCTGTTCATGGCCTCGCAAAAACAATCCGCCGGAACGCACCTGGGACGGGACATCGTCCTGAACGCGCTGGATCTGCGGCGCCGCATCGCCCGTGAAGTGATGCGGCCACGCCGGGAAATCGTCGCGCTCGACACTGAAGCCACCATGGTCGAATGCCTCGATATCGCGGAGAAAACCCGCTACTCGCGTTTCCCGTTGTGCGAAGACGGCGACCTCGACAGAACGGTCGGGATCGTTCATATCAAGGATTTGTACGCGATGCGGATCAAAGCGCGGAGCGGGGCGGACCTGCTTCCGGTCTGCCGGAAGCTGATTTACGTGCCCGAAACCGCGCGCCTGGAAAAACTGCTGCAACTTTTCCTCGAACGAAAACTGCATTTCGCCATCGTCGTGGA
>QHPW01000070.1:0-4246 GCA_003219675.1 Verrucomicrobiota bacterium | reverse complement strand
GGTGAAGAAGGACGAGCGGACGTGGGAAGTGGACGGCGCGCTGCCCTTGCACGAACTGGCGGAGGTGGTCGGCGAACCGCTCGCCGAAGAAGGCATCACCACCACGAGCGGCTGGGTGACGCATCGGCTCGGTGGGTTTCCGAAGCCGGGCGACACGCTTGCGCTCGGCGCTTATGAATTGCGCGTCGAGCAGACGGACGGAATGCGCGTGTCGCGATTGAAACTCACGGGCCATGCGGAACCGACGGAGACTGCGTTTCGGACGCCGCCGGACGGCACCTGAAAGGCTGAAGAGGTGAAAACATTTCCGAATCTGTTCCCCGTTTCTCAATGGATAGGTCGCGTGCATTGGCTGAAATCGAAAAGCGAGCGGCGAACCTTTCACCCTGCCCATGAACGAACCCTCTCCCCGCCTTGCGGGGAGAGGGCAGGGAGAGGGGAGACCAGAAGGGATTCATGGTCCCACCTCACGTCCGGATTTTGGAGGTGTTTCCTTCCCATGAACCGGAAAATGCGTTCGTTGATTTCCATGGGCTTACGCATTTAAGGTTCATGGGCCGTGAGCAGGTCCGAAAGGAACACGGAGCTTTCCATGAACCTGACTTTGGTAGGGACATCGCGCTGCGATGTCCCCGCCCGCGAAGCGGCGGGCGGCATCGTTGCGCCGCTGAACGCGGCGCGGACGGCGCAGCGCGCCGTCCCTACCAGGTTCAGGGGTCCGATGCGCGAAATTTTTCGGGGAAATCTCTCCTGAGGGAGTGGAACGAGGTGAGGGCGAGCCTTTCTTTAATATTCACTCTCCAATTTCTCCGGCTGCGGCGGATTGGCCTGGATGCCTGCCGAAGCCTGATCGCGCCTTGCGTTGTTTCCTGTATCTGTATTTCTCAAACTCTCGCCCTCGATCTCAGTAAAGCAATCGTAGTTTCCTCGCAACAGCTCACTGGTCCCGAAAAAAAGGCGGTGGCAATACTGGTCGAGGAGGTGGAGAAACGGACTCAAATTCGCTGGGAGAACCGCTTCTCCTGGCCTGTTGCGGCAACATCTGTTATCGCTGTTGGCACGGTCTCGGAACTGAATTCTTTTGCGGGAGAATTCGCCAAAGAACTTTCGCGGGATCGGAAAGTCGAAGGGCGTGAAGGTTATCGAATTCGCGTCAAACGAGGCAAAGGCGCTCCGGTGTTGTCCGTCATCGGCAACGACGCGCGCGGCGTGTTGTTCGGCGTCGGCCATTTGCTGCGCGTGTTGCGCATGAGGTCGGGCGCCGTCACGTTGCCGGACGATTTCAGCGTCGCGACCGCGCCGCGGTACCGGCTGCGCGGACACCAGCTCGGTTACCGGCCCAAGACCAATTCCTACGACGCCTGGGACGAGGCGCGCTGGGAACAGTACATTCGCGACCTGGTGGTCTTCGGTTGCAATGCCGTCGAATTGATCCCGCCGCGCTCGGATGATGACGCCACCAGTCCGCACTTTCCGCTGCCGCCGATGCAAATGATGGTCGCCATGTCGCGGCTCGCGGACGAATACGGTTTGGATGTCTGGATCTGGTATCCCGCCATGGACCGCGACTATGCCGATCCGAAGACCGTGGAATTCGCGCTGAACGAGTGGAGTGGGATCTTCAAGAAATTGCCGCGCATCGATGCCGTGTTCGTGCCGGGCGGTGATCCCGGTCATACCCAGCCGAAAATCCTGTTGGCTTTGCTCGAAAAACAAACCGAGAACCTGCATCGTTATCATCCCAAAGCCCGGATGTGGGTCTCGCCGCAGAGTTTCAATCAGACGTGGTTCGATGAATTCATCGCCATTCTCCGTGACGAGCAGCCGACCTGGTTGGCCGGCCTGGTGTATGGCCCGCAAGTCCGGGTGAGCCTTTCCCAATTGCGCGCAACGCTCCCGAAGAATTATCCGATCCGCCAGTACCCCGACATCACGCACTGCTGGCGCTGCGAGTATCCGGTCCCCGATTGGGACTCGGCTTATGCCGCGACCGAGGGCCGCGAGCCGATCAATCCGCGCCCGCTCGGCCAGGCGACGATTTTCCGGCTCACGCAGCCCGACACCATCGGCTTTCTGACTTACTCGGAAGGGTGCAACGACGACGCGAACAAAACGATCTGGAGCGCGCTCGGATGGAATCCGGACGTGAACGTGACGAACGTGCTGCGCGAATACGGCCGCTACTTCATCGGCTCACGAATGAAAGCGTTTTCGCGACGCTCAAGAGATTCCAGGCAATGCAACAGACCGCGTGTCTCCAACTTCAGAACAACTGGCGGTTTCACCAGGTGCTCTACCGCGCTTATTACGACGCCTACACTCGCAGTCGGTTGCTTTACGAGACCGGGTTGGAGGACAAGGCGATGACAAAGCTTCGCGACGCAAAGACCTCGGGTTCGCTGGCGGCCATGTCGGAAGCGGAATCAATTCTGGAGCGCGCCGTGTCCAATCGCGTTTCGACCCAGTGGCGCGCTCGCGTCTTTGAGTTGGCGGGAGCCCTGTTTCGCAGCATCGGCATGCAGTTGAGCGTGCCGCTTTACAAGGCAGAGGCGGTGGACCGCGGCGCGAACCTGGACAACATCGATGTGCCGTTGAACAATCGGGCCTGGTTGAAAGAACAGTTTGCCGAGATTCGCACCCTGTCCGACGAAGAAGAACGGCTGAAACGCATCGATGAGATTGACCACTGGACCGATCCCGGTCCCGGCGGTTTCTACGATGACCTGGGCAATCTACTGCGCCAGCCGCATCTGGTTCGAGGCCCTGGCTTTGACCAGGACCCGGCGTTTCTGCGCTCGACGCTGGTTGATTTTGGATACAAAGGCGGGCGCATCTCCTGGTGGAACAACGCCACATCGCTTTACGACGAGCCGCTGAAGCTGCATTACACCGGTCTCGATTCCTCGGCCCGTTACAAACTTCGCGTCCTTTACGCGAGCGATGTTCCCAGCCGCAAGATTCGCCTTGTGGCGGGTGATTCCACTGAGATTCACCCACTTATGCCGAAGACAATTCCGCCGAAGCCGCTGGAATTCGAGCTCCCGCCCGAAACGACGAAAAGCGGTGAACTGACGTTGGATTGGTTCCGCGAGCCGGGCCTTGGTGACAACGGCCGCGGCTGTCACGTCGCCGAAGTGTGGTTGATCAAAGTCCTGGCGCCTGTCCGAAAATGATTTGGTTGGAGAGCACACGCCGCCGGCGTGTCCTTCGCGGCGGCCCCCCGCGAAGAGGAACGTCGCCGCGAAGAGCGATCCATGCGGCGGCGTTCAGGTCGTTCCTGTACTGGACGCGGCTTACTGCGAACCATCGTTCTGCGCCCGAGAAATGAAAAATTGGGCAACAGACCTTCCAAGCTGAACACCAGCTTCGTTATCCATCTGGAAGTGAATGCCGGCCCAAATTCTTGAGTCGCCGGCCTCTTTGCCAACGGCCCGAATGAAATCGGCATGCGCCGGGAACAAGTACGCCAGGATCTCGGACCGGGCGGCGGAGAACGTCGAGTGGTTCGAAGGGTAACCCGGGAAGTTCGGAACCGCGAACAGCGGGACGATAGCCGGATCGAGCTGATGTGGTCGAAGATACCAGTACGTGAACTTCGCGTCCTGGCTTGCGATAAAGGCGTCGAAGTGCACTGCCGCGATCAGCGCGTAGGCTCGCGCGACGCGTGGCGGGTTCTGATCAAGCTTGTCTTCGAAGATCCACTTGTTCGCGTAGTCGTAGGGCCAGGTATTGAGACCTGCCGGGCTTTGCCAATAGAATGCCTTATAGCTGGTCACAAATGTTCGGGGAAAGTCGCGAACCGCCGCCGCCTCGGCCAGTACTTGGGGCGAGTCACAAGCCGGCGGAGGCGGAGGTCTAAATTGGCTCGCGGAGTTTAGGAGCAGAGGTTTCCAGCTCCCGCCCGTGACATTGCCGGGATTGGCCCCGATCCATTTACACGGGCCAGTGGGGACGCTACCTGTCCAAACTGCATCTGAGCCGTCCGCCTTCGCTTTCGCGATGACCTGTTCGGCAACTCTCCGACCGAGTTCAAGTCCAGCGTAGTAGTCGCTGGGATATTGAAGACCGGCAAGCACACGAGACCAACCTGCCTGTTCAGCCATCGTCTGAAACGATTGCGCTTCCTCCGGCAGAAAATACGCCAGTACAGCCGCCGCGGCTTGCGCCGTCGCGGCATGCTCGGACGGATAAGATGGGCTGTTGGGGACCGGCAACTCGGTTGGCAAATCGTGTTCCCGCTCGCTTG
>QHPW01000314.1 GCA_003219675.1 Verrucomicrobiota bacterium | reverse complement strand
CGGGAGGCCTTCTTTTGCCAATCCAGACGGGGTGTTTCCCGGGCAGTTCGGCATCCCGACACCGGATCCTACGCCAGGCACACCGCAACTGCTCACAACCGGACTGCGCAATCTCAACAGCGCCCCGGCGGTAGCCACCTTTACTGGCATATTGACCGACCCGCAGTTTCGAGTCGTGATTCGCGCCCTGGAACAGCGCGAGGGCGCGGACCTGCTTGCCGCGCCCAAGGTGACCACGCTCAGCGGGCGCCAAACCCAGATGTCTGCGGTGCAAGTCCAGTCAATCGTCGTCGGCCTCAATACTCAGGGCCAGGGCGGCGGCGGCGCTGTCACCGGGGCCGGGGCGGTGCAGACCGGCGGAGCCTTTATCACCCAGAATTTTCAGGTCTCCTCAGTCCCGCTCGGTCCTACCCTGGACGTGATTCCTTATGTCTCTGCCGACGGTTATTCCATTCAAATGACGATCATTCCGCAGACGACTGAGTTTTTGGGTTACGATACGGCGACTGCCGCGCAGTTTGTGCCTCAAGCGGTCATTGGCGCCGGCAATACCGTCAGCACCACCCTCGCAGGCACTCTGCCATTGCCGATTTTCCGTTCGCGACAGGTGGTGACCAGTTGCAACGTCTGGGATGGACAAACCGTTGTCCTGGGCGGGTTGCTGACTGAGAACGTAAAAAAGCACAAGGACAAGGTCCCGGTGCTGGGCGACCTGCCGTTCTTCGGCCGGCTGTTCCGAAGCGAATCCAGTCATACTGAGAAGAAGAACCTGATCATTTTCGTCACCCCGCGCATCATTGATCCGGCGGGCAATCTGGTTCATACGCCGGACAATCTGCCGTATGATCCGAACACCATCCCGCCGCAGAAACCGATTGTGAAATAAGCCAGGCGCGGCGGCAATTTGGTTCGCTTAATGCTGTTTTGGAGAGCTTGAACCGAATTAAGATGGAACCGTAGAGCGCTTTTGCCCATGTCGGACCCGAACTCGTGGCGTGATCGGAAACTGATCCGGATGGGGATTGGTCCGGGGACGTTTTACGGTGCGCGGCGGTGGTAAAGACCGGCGAGCTCGAACGTCAGCGCAGTGGGCCTCTCGCGACCGGGATTCGAGTCGCGGATTTAAGGAAGCGGGACTGCCGTGTCAACGGGATGTGTCCTTTGGACACGGTAACGGGTCGCCAGGTTGTTGGAACGAACGGAATTCTGCCAGGAAATCGTGGACAAACGGTATGAGGCCTGCTAAGAGACTTTATCTTATGTCATCACTGTTGAGCGCTGGTCAACGGCTTGTCATTTGGGGGCTTTTGGGGGTTTCTCCCTGGTTGGCTTTTGGTCAAAATTCTTATCTCGCGAGCGGAACGCAGTACCTCCTGAGCGGCGGGTTGCCCGGGGACCAAACCCGGCCGCAAATCAGCCTCAACGGTTCGGGAGGTTACATGGTCTGGGAGGATAACGTGACCGACGGTGACGGCTTCGGCATTAGCGCGCGGCGACTGGATCGGAACTTTTCCGGCACGCTGGGCGTCTTTCGCGTGAATGAACAAGGGGCCGGAGAGCAGGAGAATCCGCAAGTGGCCTTGCTGAACAAGGGGGGCGCGGTTTTCGTGTGGCAGGGGGGCCAGCTGGGAGCCCAGCATATCTATGCCCGCTTTCTTGATGCCAGCGGCATTTTCATCACCAGCGACGTCATGGTCAATACCTACACGCAGAGACAGCAGGTGGACCCCGCGATCACCCCGCTCCAGGACGGCTCCGTGCTCGTCGTTTGGTCCAGCTTCGGCCAGGATGGGAGCATGGACGGAGTCTTTGGTCAGCGGTTGTCTTCCACAGGCGAGAAGATGGATTCTGAATTCCCGGTCAACCAGTCCACTCTTTACAATCAACGCAATCCGGCCGCGGCAACGCTGACCAACGGCAACTTTGCGGTCGTGTGGGTTTCGGAGAGCGGTTCCGATGCGGCCGGCACGTTTAATGTGGACATTGTCGGGCGGCTGTTCAGTCCGACTGGCGCGTTGGGAAATGAATTTCGAATCAACACGGGAACCAATATTTGCGCCAATCCGGCCGTGGGCGCTTCCGCCGATGGCGGTTTTCTGGTTGCCTGGGCGCAACTGGATTCAAAAGTAACCGAGACCACGACCAATAGCTGGGATGTCTTCGCGCGCGCGCTCGATGGCGGCGGTCGCGCCAAAGGTCCCGACCAGCGGGTGAACACCTTCACCTACGGAGACCAATACGCGCCAAAGGTTGCGGGAGGCAGTGACTATCTGGTGGTCTGGACCAGCCTCGGTCAGGACGGTTCGCGCGAAGGTGTTTTCGGACAGTTTATCTCCGGCGAGGGAACGCCGATTGGCGGCGAAATGCTCGTCAATACCGCCACTGCCAACCGCCAGATCGATCCGGTGCCGGCCACCGGCGGCGGCAACCGTTTTGTCGTCGTATGGAGCGGCTTCATCGGCGCGGTCGCGAGCTATGAACTTTTCGGACAGCGTTACGAAGCTGCCGCGAGCCCGCTGGTCGCTCCCGCGCCGCCTTACGTGTCCGCTTTGAGCCAGACCCGATTGAGCGTGGCCTGGCCCGGGCTGGACGGCCTCAACGTGGATCATTTTGAAGTTTCCCTGGACAACTCGACCGCTCCGGTGAGCGTGACCAACAATATCTGGACCGCCACGGGCCTCAACTCAGGGATGGGCGACGATCGGCCTGGTCCGTCCCGGCCACCGGCACCACTTGGAGTGAAGATGACAATCTGGACGGATTGCCCGACGATTGGCAGGCGTTGTACTGGGGAAGCGACCCTGCCAATTGGCCCTCGCCTCAGGCGGACAGCGATGGCGACGGGGCGAGCAATCTGCAGGAATTCCTGGCGGGCACAGATCCGAACGATCCAAACCGCGTGTTGCGCGCGCAACTGGTCTCCACTTCACAAGGCACGCGCCTGAGCTGGAACGCGCAACCGGGGTTGATGTACCAGGTGCAGATTTCTGCCGATATCGCTTCGTGGACGAACGTTGGCGCGCCGCAGTTTGCCGCGGGAACAACCGATTCGGTTCTGATCAACGGCACGAACGCGGCGGCATATTTCCGCGTCATCCGGTTGCGATAAATGAATGATTCAAGTCGCGTTATGCTAAAGAAACTTTCCTGTTTATTGCTGGGGGCAATCGGGATTGCGCAAACCGCCGGAGCATTCTCCCTGATCGGTCTGCGCCCGGACTGGCAAACCGACCGGCGAGGTTACAGCGGGGATTTCGGCCCGATGAATATCGGCGAGGAGTACCGTTGGAATGTGCCGACGGTTTACTACGGATTTGACAACTCCTTTTTGGAATATTTCGGCGCCAAGGGCGTGGAGGAGATGGACAAGGCGTTTCAAATCCTCAACAGTCTTCCGTCAATGTCATCCGCCAGGCTGGACGACTTCCCTTTCGACATTGGATTTGAAATCGACGACGCTGGGTTTACTGACGGCGAGCATCGGCCTGGAGAGCCCGATACGATACGTGTTTACGCTGGGGCAAGTTATCGATGCGCCTTGCTGCAATTTGTTCATCATGAAGAGGAGGAATTTCGATCCCGACACACTGCAGACATCTTCGTTCATCAACGGCAGGCTATGGACCTACCGGGACATTCTGTGTTTCTGCACGCCCGTCCAAATCGCCTTCCCGATCAATACGCCGGTTGACCCGCTCGCTTACAACGAACCGGTGGCCGCCAGTTTTAATTTGTTCAGCCGGTACGGGGTTGGCCAGTTCTACACCGGCCTGACGCGGGATGATGTCGGCGGGTTGAAATACATGTACAAACGCGCAAATCAAAACTATGAAACCATTGTGGGCGGAGTCGTCGGCACCGGAGGCGGACCGTGGGGCGGCATTGGGAGCACCAATGTCAGCAACTTCGTCACCAATGGGATTCGATACGGGGTGGATAAAGTGACTTTTGTGCGGGCGGACTTCGATTCGCTGATCGGCGAATTGTTCGTGCCGATTACGAATCGTTTTGACGAGACCGTGACGACGCAGCGCGGCGCAATCCAGCAGTCGATCGGACGAATCGTAGCGGTGCCGGATATTCTTTTCATTGCCTTGGATACGACGACGAGAGGAACTTTCACGATCAACAGGATGTTTGGCCCGAACGGAGAGCTCGCTTCGGAAACGATTTCGTTCATGGAGCCCGGCGGCGCCCCCATCGCAGCGCAATTCATCACGACAACCATTTGATTGTGTTCAACAACGCGGGGCCGCTGGCGATTAACGACCCGTTCTTCGTGGCTGAAACGAATGCGGTCCCGATCTACACCTGGGGTTCCTTTGGCAGTTCGACCAACATTTCGATTTATCCGTTCGGCGCGTCCATCGAGCAACTGGAACAACAAATCCTGAGCACCGGCGGAGGCATCCCGTGGGGGCCGTGAGTCCGTTGAATTCGGGTTTATCAAAGCGTTTTGCAGGCGAAACCGGTTTTGTGACAATGAATCGAAGGTCGTTATGAAGAGATTTTTCCTCGCCCTGATTGCGGCCGGGTGGGCCGCCACGCCGGTGGCGGCCCAGCCGATCCCGCTCTACGAGAACTTCGGACAGGTCACCTACCGGATCGACATCCCGGAACAGGCGCCCCCGGTGATTGATGCGCTGGCCTTTGCCAATTACGGCACGTTCGAGATCACCAATGTCGTCAAGTTCAGCACGTTCGGCGCTTTGAATGACCTGGGGCTTCCTTACGAGCCGAACAACGTTTTGAACTTCACCAATCGCGCGCCACCGAGAGCGGCCGCAGGCCCGCGGCCAGTTTCGTGAATGCCAACAACGGGATCATCGACGCTCTCGGCATTGTGCAGGACGAACCCGACCCGTTTGCGAACCTGAACGTTTTCACGCTGCCGATTCTCGCCAACTCCTATGTGGAGATCAATGCCACGAATATTGTCAACCATGGTCTTTTGGAGTCCGACAACCAGGGACTGATCCGGTTGGAGGGCCAAAACGTGGACCTGTCGCGAGGGGGGATCAAGATCAAGCCGATCATCGACTTTTACGACAATTTGTTTTCGCTGGTCTTCTGTTTCTTTGGCGGCACGACGGATAGAAACCTGGGCGGTTCCTTTTACATCCCCGACATCGGTATCAGTGACGCGTACTGGGGCGGAAAAACAAACGATTGGTTTGCGGACTCGATCTATTTCCTGGCCAACGTTGGCTTTGTGGCCCTGACACCGCCTCATGACATTATCGGTCTTCGGCCCCCGTACTTCAGAGTGATTGACAATCAGTTCTTT
>QHPW01000313.1:3745-10209 GCA_003219675.1 Verrucomicrobiota bacterium | reverse complement strand
TTCGACACGCGCCGGTTATACATCAGCCCGGTGGCGCCCAGGTCGCCGGTTTTGGTGACGATGCTCATGCGGCTAAAAGTGAGATGCGGAACGCGAAACGTAAAGCGTGAAACTCGGCGCGCCGCAGAACCGTTCTAAAGACCGACGCAAGTGCTTGAAAAATTTGACGTTGATCACGGGAATTTCGCTCCTCCTCGTCGTCCTCGTTCTCGTCCTCGTCAATTTCAAGGCTTTTCGAGGACGAGGAGGAGGACGAGGATGACCCGAGGCGCCTCTGATTGTTATCATGGCCTCATGACATCAAGAACCTGCATCCGAGCTCAGAACGGGCCTGGGCGCACGGCGGCGCGAATCACGCCGAGGCCGAAACGCCCGACAAATCGACCTTCCACGCCGGTTCAGTCGCCGCGCCGAGAAAGCGCCGGGTCAGTTCATGGAAGCGCTCGACCTCGTCGGTGACGAACGGCTGGATGACACCGGCGCGGCGTCGGGTTTTGTTCAGCAGCCTGGTGCTTTGCAGACGTTCGGTCAGGAATTGCGCGCAACTCTCCGCCGAATCCACCAACGCCACATGCGGCCCCGCGACGGCGCGGATCGCCTTTTTCAATAACGGGTAATGCGTGCAGCCCAGCACCAGTGTGTCGATGCGCCGGCGCATCAGCGGCGAGAGGTAGGCGCGAAGAATCGTCTCGGTTACCTTTTGATTTGTCCAGCCTTCTTCGACCAGCGGGACCAGCAACGGACAGGCGCGCGCGAAAACTCTTGCGGTGTCATCGCGCGTTAGAATCGCGCGGCTGTAAGCCTGGCTGCGAACCGTGGCGGCGGTGCCGATGATGCCGATGCGACGATTCCGGGTCCTTTTCAGAGCGGCTTGCGCGCCGGGAACGATGACACCGAAAATCGGCACGCTGAATTTGCGCTCCAGGGTCGGCAGTGCCCAGGCCGACACCGTGTTGCAGGCCACCACCACCGCTTTGACATTTTGTTGAATCAGAAATTGCGTGTCCTCGCACGCAAAGCGAACGACGGTGCCGGGCGATTTCGTGCCGTAGGGAACGCGCGCGGTATCGCCGAGATAAACCAGATCTTCGCGCGGCAGCACGCGATGAATTTGCCGCACGACGGTCAAGCCGCCGATGCCCGAGTCGAAAATGCCGATCGGCAACTCCGTGTTTGCGTTCATCGTTCCACCAGCCGTTTGTAGGCAAGGATGCCGTCGGCGACGGCTTGCGCCAGTTGCCGGCGATAATCCGCGCTGAAAATCTTTTTCGACTCCGCCGGGTGCGACATAAAGCCGGCTTCGACCAGGACAGCCGGAACCGGGGCGTTGCGCAGCACGGCAAAGCGCGCCCGCTTGACCCCGCGATCCTCCACCGCCAGGTTTCGGACCATGGCCTTTTGGATCTGGTAGGCGAGCAACATATTTTTTGAGTCAAATTTGTTTCCCGCGAAGGCACCGGCGTCCGCCGGATCACCGCGGGCATGGGTCGAGTTTGCGCCTGCCGGAGTGAGGCAATAAACCTCCGCGCCTTGGACCTGGTTCTTTTCGGCAAGAGACGCGTTAAAATGCAAACTCACGAACAGATCGGCTTCCTGCCGCCCGGCGATCTCCGGCCTGTCGGGCAGCGGAACGAAACTGTCGCCGTTGCGCGTGAGCGTGACCATCAAGCCGGCGTCGGTCAGCACCTCACGCACTTCCCGGGCCAGCAGCAGCGTGTATTCCTTCTCCTTCCTGCGGCCCTCCTGGTTGCCGGGGTCTTTGCCGCCGTGACCGGGATCGAGACAGACGCTCAGGATCGGCACACGGACCGTGTTCTTTGGCGGAAACAACACCGGATGCAGTGCGGTCTGCAAATCCAGCAACGAGATAAACAGCGCCCCATGGCGCGCGGCCACCGGGGCCGAGAGGTGGACCACGACGCCGTTGATCGTGGTTTTCTGTGAATCGACCGTGAACACCAGCCTGGACCACGGGTTGGTCAATTGCACTTCCTCGTTCCCGCGCGACCACAGGACCTGACAGTGGCACGCCCTGGCCCAATCGGTCAGAAGAACGTAATCGGTCCCGAAGAGGCGCGTGAGCTCCAGTTTGCCAAAGGCGCTTTGGGCGTACGCCGTCAGCAAACCGGTCAGCAACACGAGCGCCGCAGCGGCCAGTTTCATCAACGCGCGAAATCTGCACGTCTCGCGGGGACGATTCAAGGCAAATGCCGGGCGCCGCGCGATTTCCGCATTTTTCAGTTTGAAAACCGTTGACGCCCTGAGGCTCGTTACCTAGATTGGCCGTCTAAAAAATAAACCGATTGCAGTAAAGAACCTCGTTGCACCAAGCATGACCACCCCAGCCACTCCCTCCAAAGGTCTGGAAGGCGTCGTTGCCGCCTCCACCCGCCTGAGCGACGTCCGCGGCGACATCGGTCAGTTGATCTACTGCGGTTACGACATCAATGAACTCGCCGGCCAGGTGACGTTCGAGGAAGTGGTTCACCTGCTGCACCACGATCATCTGCCGAATCGCAAAGAACTGGACGAATTGAAAAGCCTGCTCGCCGCGAAACGCGAATTGCCCAAAGGCGTGGTCGAAATCATCAAGAAATTTCCCAAGGACGCCCCGCCGATGCACGCCATCCGCACCGCGGTGTCAGCGCTTGGTTGTTTTGACCCGGAAGCGGACAACGATTCGATGGACGAAAATCGTTTGAAAGCGCTGCGCCTCATCGCGCGCATCCCCATTATCACCGCGTACTTTCACCGCCACCGCCAGGGCAAAAGCCTGCTCCCGCCCGAACCGTCGCTCGGCGAAGCCGCCAATTTCCTCTATCTCATCGACGGTGAGGAGCCTTCGACAGAAAAGGTCAATACGCTGGACATGTGCTACGTGTTGCACGCCGACCACGGCATGAACGCCTCCACCTTCAGCGCGCGCGTGACCATCGCAACCTTGAGTGACATGTATTCGGCCATCACCAGCGCCATCGGCACGCTCAAAGGTCCGCTCCACGGCGGCGCGAATGAAGGGGTGATCAAAATGCTCCAGGAAATCGGATCGCTCGACCGCGTCGATGCGTACATTGCGGATGCTTTGGCGCAGAGGAAGAAAATCATGGGGATCGGCCATCGGGTTTATAAAACGCTCGATCCCCGCGCGCCGCACCTTAAGCGCATGGCCCAGATCCTGAGCGCGAAAATCGGCGAGCCGAAATGGATACAAATGAGCGAGCGCATCGCGGAAATCATGCTGAAGGAGAAGAACCTGCACGCCAACGTCGATTTCTACTCCGCCACGGTTTATTACTCTCTCGGGATTCCCACCGACCTGTTCACGCCGATCTTCGCCATCTCCCGCACCGCCGGCTGGACCGCCCACGTTCTGGAACAACTCGCCGACAACCGGTTGATTCGCCCGCAGAGCCAATATGCCGGCCCGGTCGGACTGAAGGTGGTGCCGATCGATGAGCGATGACCCGGGTTTGGTGTTTCTAGTTTCTCGTTTCTGGCTTCTGGTTCCGTATTGCGAAGGCTACTATGGCTACAATCCGTCGATTTGAGGATATTGAGGCTTGGAAGAAAGGCAGAGAGCTTCGCAAGCAAATCTATAAGCACAGCAAGCGAGGCGAGTTTGCTCGGGATTTCGCGTTGATAGGCCAGATTCGCCGGGCCACAATCTCGGTCACATCCAACATTGCAGAAGGATTCGAGCGCGGCGGCAACAAGGAGTTCATCCAGTTCCTGAGCCAGGCAAAAGGATCCTGCGGAGAACTGTTTTGAAGTCGGGCGATTGATCGCTGGTTTCATGGATTGCCTTCTTGAGTCTGAAATCCGCGGGCCGAAATTCAGGCGGAGTCCGGTCGCGTCCAACCAGAAACTCAGAAACGACAAACTGCAAACTTTTTGAGAATGAATATCCACGAGTATCAGGCCAAACAGCTCTTCGCTCAGTTCGGCGTCCCGGTTCCACCGGGCAGCGTGGTGACGACACCCGAAGACGCCAAAACCGCCGCCGAAAAACTGTTGACCGCCGGACACCGGCGCGTCGTCGTCAAATCACAAATTCACGCCGGCGGACGCGGCAAGGGAACGTTCAAAAGCGGTCTGCAAGGCGGCGTCAAGGTGTGTTCCACCGCGGGGGAAGTTTTCGAGCGCGCCAAAGCGATGCTCGGCCAGACCCTGGTCACAAAGCAAACCGGCCCGGACGGCCGCGTGGTCGGCAAGCTCCTGATTGAAGCCGCCTCGGCGATCAAAAGTGAATTTTACGTCGCGGTGCTGCTCGACCGCGCCCTGTCGCGTCCCATCGTGATGGCCAGCACCGAAGGGGGCATGGACATCGAGGAGGTCGCGGCCAAAACGCCTCAAAAAATCATCCGGGAAGTCATCGACCCTGCCATCGGCATGATGCCCTATCAGGCGCGCAAGCTTGCCGCCGGGCTCGGCCTCAAAGGCGATTTGATCAACGCCGCCGCGAAGCTGCTGCTCGGCGTGTATAAAACCTCCTGGGAATGCGACGCCGGGCTGGTCGAAATCAACCCGCTCTGCCTTGTGGAAAGCGCCGACGGCAAGGACACCGTCATGGCGGTCGATGCGAAAATCGGGCTGGATGACAACGCCCTTTATCGCCATCCGGAACTTCAGGCGATGCGCGACCTGGGGGAGGAATCGCCGCTGGAAATCGAGGCGAGCAGACATTCGCTCAACTACATCAAGCTCGACGGCGACATCGCCTGTCTTGTCAACGGCGCCGGCCTGGCGATGGCGACGATGGACATCATCCAGCATTACGGCGGCAGCCCGGCGAATTTCCTGGACGTGGGCGGCGGCGCGAGCAAGGAGCAGGTCACGGCGGCGTTCAAAATCATCTTGAGCGACCCGCACGTGAAAGGAATTCTGGTAAACATTTTCGGCGGCATCATGGATTGCAACGTGATCGCCGCCGGCATCGTCGCCGCCGTCCGCGAGACCGGCCTTAAACTCCCGCTGGTCGTGCGCCTTGAAGGCAACAACGTGCAGACCGGCAAGAAAACCCTGGCTGAGTCCGGTCTCACTATCGTCAGCGGCGACTCGATGGCCGACGCGGCGCAGAAGGTGGTGAAGGCGGTCGAAAAATGATAGTCTGTCGCCTATGGGAACAATCTACACGACCTGCCGGGTTGAAAACCAAGTGGACCGGAAGAAGGCGGCTGAAGTCCCGAAAATGCTCGTGGACACCGGCGCGGAGTTCACCTGGATCAACGCCGAGACACTCAGGAAAATCGGCGTCAAGCGTGAGAAAAAGGACTGCACTTTTGTCATGGCCAACGGCCAGCAAATTACGCGCGCCGTGGGATTCGCCATCATTCGTGTCGGCGACGCGCTCACCACGGATGAGGTCATCTTTGGCGAGCCGGGAGACTCGCAGATTCTCGGCGCACGTTCACTGGAAGGAATGAACCTGCGCGTGGATTCCCGCGCCAAAAAGCTTGTTGCGGGCGGGCCGATCTTAGCGGCATGACGCTGAACTTCATCGGCTCTGATGATTCAAACGTCGCTGAAATGCCACGACGTGTCGTTCTTACTGTGGCCACGTCCATTACTTAATGCTCAAAGTCACTGAACTCGCCTTTTGTTGTTACGCCGTGACGGACATGAAACGCGCCCGCACGTTTTACGAAGTCGTTCTCGGTTTGAAACCCACGACCGTAAGAGATTCCGAGCACGGTCAATGGACTGAATACGAATTCGGTCCCTATGCACTCGCCATCGGATCTGCGACCGCATTTAAGCCAAGTCCGGACGGTTGCACCGCTGCGCTCGAGGTCGAGAACTTCGACGACGCCATTGCGCATTTGAAAAAACAAAACGTGAAATTCCGCATCGAACCGATCCAGACCTCCGTCTGCCGCATGGCGATGATTTTCGATCCGGACGGCAACACCCTTTGCATTCACAAACGCAACGTGAAATAATTTTCCATGCTCGACGAAGAAACATTGGCGCAAATCAACGGAAAGTATGTTTGCCCCCCCGGCGTGGGCTCGGCGTGGCGCGCGGCGATGGAGGTTGGCAAGGAACGAGGTGAGAAACGCAAAACATGATCCCAACGCGCAAATCGTAAATCGTAAATCGCCAATCGCAAATTTCCCCATGTCCATTCTCGTCACTCCACAAACGCGGGTCCTGGTCCAGGGCATCACCGGCGGCTTCGGCGGGAGGCACACGAAGCTCAGCCTCGAATACGGCACACAAATCGTCGCTGGAGTCACGCCGGGCAAAGGCGGCCAGCTTTTTGAGGACAAAGTGCCCGTCTTCGACACCGTCGCGGAAGCCGCGAAACAAACCGGCGCGACCGCTTCGGCGATTTTCGTTCCCCCGCCCTACGCCGGCGACGCCATCCTTGAAGCCGTCGATGCCGGACTGGAGCTCGTGGTCTGCATCACCGAGGGGATTCCGGTCAACGACATGGTCAAGGTGAAGCGCGCGATGGAAGGCAG